>JAZSKO010000108.1:0-8050 GCA_045534875.1 Eubacteriales bacterium
TCCTTGGCTCACAGAACGACATGGCTACGATCCGACTTTCACACGCGCGATGCAAAGAAGCTGCTTTTGTCCTTGGGAAAGCGAGCCGCCGCCCTCACCGAGAACCGTATCGTAGCCGTTCGGTAAGCGGCGAATGAAGGAATCGGCGTGCGCCGCCTTGGCGGCCGCCACCATTTCCTCCTCGGTCGCGTTCGGATTGCCGAGACAAATGTTTTCGCGAACCGTTGCGGCGCGGAGCCATGTTTCCTGCAAGACCATGCCCCAGCTTGCACGCAGGCTCTCTCGCGTCATGTTTCGAATATCGGTTCCGCTGACCGAGATCGAGCCCTCGTTCACATCATAGAACCGCATGAGCAGATTGATGACCGTCGTTTTTCCGCATCCCGTGGGACCCACGATGGCAATGCGTTGTCCCGGAGAAACGGCAAGGTTCAAGTCGCGTATCAGCTCGCGGTCGGGCGTATAGGAGAAGGCGACGTCGGAGAGCGTCACCGAGCCGTCCGCGTGCTCCAAGACAGTAGCGTCGGGCGCATCGTCGGGGATCGGCTTTTCGTCCAAAAGTGCAAAAACGCGAGCGGCGCAGGCCAAGGCGTTCTGCAATTCGGCGAAGACGCCGGAGATCTCGTTGAAGGGCTTGGTGTACTGGTTGGCGTAGGAAAGAAACCCTGTCAGGCGACCCACTGTCATGGCGGCCACGCCGTTGACGGGGATGCACAGGATCGCTCCCGTCAGAGCCACGCCTGCGTACACCAAGTTATTCACGAAGCGCGTGCTGGGATTGGTGAGTGAGGAGAAGAAGGTGGCGCGCAGGGAGCAGGACGAAAGACGACCGTTGATCTCGTCAAAGCGCTCCTTCGCCTCATCCTCCTGCCCAAAGGCCTTGACGACCTTGTGATTGCCGACGTATTCGTCGATCATGGCTGTCTGCTCGGCTCGCGTCTCGGATTGACGACGGAACATGGAGTAGGTCTTTTTGGCGATAAAAGAGGAAACGAACAGGGAAAGCGGTGTGATCAGAATGACCACAAGCGCGATCGAGGGCTTGATGGTCAGCATGATGACGAGCGTGCCGAGGATCGTGAGAACGCCCGTGAAGAACTGATTGAAGCCGAGAAGGAGACCATCGGTGAACTGATCCACATCGGTCATCATACGGCTAACGGTGTCTCCCACGGGATGGGAGTCGAGATAGGAGAGGGGCAGGCGTTGCAGCTTTTCAAAGGTCTGCCGACGAAGCCGATATACCATGCCAAAGGTCATGCGATTGTTGAGCACGTTCATCAACCATTGGCAAAGCGCGGTCACGGCGGTGAAAATGCCGATCAGAAAAGCGATGCGGACCACGCCCTCCCAATCCACGGCGTCCTTTCCGATCATAAGATCAATGGCGTTACCCGTCAGAAGCGGAACCGCCAGCGTGAGCGCAGTGGAGATGACGGCGCAAAGGAGGGACAGGAGCAGGAGGATGCGATAGGAGCCGAGAAGGGACAGAACGCGTTTCAGCGTTGCCCGATCAAGCCCCTGCTTTTTATCGGTCTTTTTCATGCGCCCTCACCCCCTTTCCGAAACTGGGAGTCGTAGATCTCGCGGTAAACGGGACAGGATGCAAGGAGCGAATCATGTGTGCCGATACCAACCGGCGCGCCATCCTCCAAAACGATGATGCGGTCGGCGTGACGGATGGAGGCGGTTCGCTGAGAGATCAAAAAGACGGTGGGAGCATAGGGAAGTGCCTTCAAGGAAGCACGCAGAGCCGCGTCGGTGGCATAATCCAAAGCCGAGGAGGAGTCGTCCAGAATCAAGATCTCGGAGCGACGGACAAGTGCGCGTGCGATGGTGAGGCGTTGTCTCTGTCCCCCCGAGAAATTTCGTCCGTTTTGGGAGACGGGGGCATCCAACCCACCCTCCTTTTGCATAACGAATTCCTTGGCCTGCGCCCATTCCAAGGCCTGCCAAAGCTCCTCATCGGTCGCGTTTTCGTTGCCCCAAAGCAGATTGGAACGCACCGTTCCTTGGAACAGGACCGCCTTTTGCGGAACGACGGCGATCCTCGAGCGAAGATCCTCGGTGTCGTAGGTGCGAACGTCCACGCCGTTGACCGAGACCGAGCCATCGGTCGCCTCATAAAAGCGAGGGATCAGGTTGATCAGCGAGCTTTTTCCCGAGCCTGTCGAGCCGATGATCCCAATGGTTTCTCCGGCATAGGCTGAGAAGGTGATGTCGGAAAGCGAGGGCGCGGCGTTGCCATCATAGGTCAGGCTGACGTCGCGGAAGGCAACCGCCTCCTGACCCTTTTGTGCGCGGGCAGGAGAGGAAATGGAGGCGCGGTCGAAGGAATCGTCGCGCTCTGCCAAGCCGGATTCAGAGGCTGGCATATCCAGAACCGTTTGAATGCGCGAGGCGCACGCGAGCGCCTTGTTGACCGTGAGGATCGTGCTTGCCAGCTTTACAAGCTCCACAAGGATCTGGGACATATAGTTCGTCAGAGCAAAGACATCGCCCTTGGTCATGATCCCCTCGTCCACGCGGACAGCGCCCGAGAGAAGCAGAACGATCAAGCCGCCGTTCACCAAAAGAAGCGTGAGCGGATTCATCAGGGCGGAGATCCTTCCAACATGGTTTTGAATGTGATTGTGGGCGCGGTTTGCCTCCTCAAAGCGATCGGGCTCCCGCCGCTCCAAGCGGAAGGCGCGGATCACACGAACGCCGTTCAGATTTTCACGGGTATGCGAGGTCACGCGATCCAGATTTTGCTGTACGCGACGGTACAGAGGAATGCCTGCCAAAAGGATGCCGAAGACCACCAAGGCGAGCAGAGGGATCACCACAACGAAGGTCACGGCAGAGCGCGCGTTGACGGTGAAGGCTAAGATCATCGCGCCCAGCACGATGATGGGGGAGCGCAGAAGCAGACGAAGGGTCATGTTCACACCTGTCTGCACCTGATTGACGTCGGCGGTCATGCGCGTGATGAGCGTTGACGTGCCGACACGGTCGGTCTGCGTATAGGAAAAGCCCTGAATGTGGGCAAAGAGATCGCTCCGCAGGTCGGCCGCAAAGCCAACGGCGGCCTTGGCGGCAAAGTATTGCGCCGTGAGCGCGCAGGCAAGTCCGACTAAGGCAAACAGCACCAGAACGCCGCACATCGTCCAAATGTAGCCGCGATCCTCCGTACCGATCCCGCGGTCGATCATTTGCTTGACCACAAGCGGAACGAACAGATCAAACAAAGCCTCCAACAGCTTAAAAAGAGGGCTGATGATGCATTCCTTGGTATATGGTCGAAAGCGGGGAAGCAGTTTTTTCATAGAATCCGAAACCTTCCTTATTTGTCATAAAAACACCCTTCATTATACAGGATTATCGCCCACTTGAAAAGGGGGAATATAAAAATATTTTGTGAACACATTGTGACAAATTCGAAAATGAAGGGATTTTGACAGGCATCGGTTGACTTTTTGATCCTTTTATGGTACAATAACCGAAGTACGTATGACGAAAAAGGGAGGAATCCGATATGCTCATGAACATCCTTCTTGTCGCCGTGGCGATAGGGGCTTCTCTTGCCATTTTCCTTGGCGTGGGTGGCTTTTCGGCTTGGTGGCTGCTTCTGCTGATCCCCGGCTGCTACCTTGGCGCGGTGATCCTGTATTTTGCCGTTTTGTTCGTAATATCCTTATTTATGCCGAGAAAAGAGCCGAAAAAGACCAGCAACGTCTGTCGCTTTTTCATTTGGTTTACCATGGATTGGCTCATGGGCATGATGGGGATTCGCGTCAAACTCACGGGAGCGGAGCAATTTCCCGATTGTCCTTGCGTGCTGGTCAGCAATCACCGCTCGGACTTCGATCCCATGACGCTGTTGGCGGTCTTTCGCAAGAGACGTCTCGTCTATATCTCCAAGCAGGAGAATTTCAAAATTCCCATCGTTGGCCCGTTCATTCGCAACGCGGGCTTCCTTGCCATCGACCGTGAGAATGGCATGCGCGCTCTCCGCACCCTCAAAGCGGCAGGGGAGCGCATGAAGGAGGAGCGGCTCGACGTGGGTATCTATCCCGAGGGAACAAGAAGCCGTACAGGAAAGCTCTTGCGCTTTAAGAGCGGCGCGTTCTACCTCGCGCAAAAGGCCGATGCGCCCATCGTGGTGCTCACCACAAGAGGCACGGAAAAGATCAACAAACGCTTCCTCTTTACACCCGTTACCGTGTTTTTGGACGTTGTGGCGGTCTTGGATCGCGAAACCGTCGCGTCACTTTCGGTGGATGAATTGGCTACGAAGACGCGCTCCATCATCGAGGAGCATCTTGCAAAGACGGAACAGGAGGGAACGGTATGAGATACCCAAAATGCGACCTGCACACGCACACCTGCTTCTGTGATGGTGCCAACACCCCCGAGGCGATGGTTCAGGAGGCGATCGCGCGCGGCATGGAAACGATCGGTCTTTCGGGACATTCCTACGTTTCCTTTGATCCGGGCTGGTGCATGAGCCCCGAGGAGATCCTCGAATACCGAGCCGAGATCGCACGCTTGAAGAGTGTTTACGGTGACCGTATCCGCATTTTATGCGGAATCGAGCAGGATATCTGCTCCCAGATCGTGTCCTCGGATTATGATTACATCATCGGATCGGTGCATTGCCTGTTTGAAAACGGCGTCTATCTTTCGGTGGACGGAACGCTTGAAACGGTGCAAAAGAACGTCCGAGAGCAGTTCGGAGGCGATATTTACCGTTATCTGCGTCTCTACTTTGATACCGTCTCGCAGCTCGCCGAGAAGACCGATTGCGACATCGTCGGGCACATTGATCTGGTGGAGAAATTCAATCAGGGGGAGCGGCTGTTTTCCCGTGACGATTACCGCTACAAGAGGGCTCTGATCGACGCCATCGACGTGCTTTTGGAGAAGGATCTGATCTTTGAGATCAACACGGGCGCGATGTCCCGCGGTTATCGCGATCTGCCGTATCCTTCGTGCTACGCGCTTCGTCGGATCGCCGAAAAGAGGGGGCGTGTCGCCCTCAATTCAGACGCGCACCGCAAGGAGAATCTGATGTATTGGTTCGAGCATGCTGTGCAGTACGCCGCTTCCTGCGGTGTGGGGGGACTTACCGTACCCACCGAGAAGGGCTGGGTCACGCGTCCCTTGGGGAGCTTTTGATGACCTTCGGCAGAGGAAAAGTCGGAAGAGAAAAAAGACGTGGTTTATACTTATAATATTCTGTATATTTTTTGAGAAAATACCTTGACAAACAAGGGGAAATATGCTATACTGTGGGAAACGATAGAGGCGCACCGAAAAAAGAGTAGGAAATGTGGAAAGCCGTCGCAGGGCGTTGCATTTTTGAAAGGGGTTTGGTGCCGAAGACGGTCGAGGCGAACGGCCGATCTGGCAAAACGGGAGAATACCCGTTGTGCTGTCGCAGAAATGCGGAGTGCTATCCACCTTCACAGGATTTACATTTCTCTGCTTTGTCGGAGAGGATCAAGTGAACAGGCAGGGCTACATTCTCCGTGATGCGGCTCTGCCTGCTTTTTGCGGGATGGTCGCAGATCCTCAAAAAACAAGACGGAAAGGAAGAACGAACATGAACAACAAGCCAACTGTATTCAAGGGCGTTGCCACCGCGCTGGTCACGCCGCTGACCAAGGAGGGCGTGGACTACGCCGCTCTGGAAAGACTTTTGGAGTGGCAGATCGCCTCGGGTGTGAATGCCATCGTCTCCTGCGGAACGACGGGAGAGGGCTCAACGCTGACCGACGAGGAGCACAGAGAGGTTCTGCGCTTCACGGTGGAAAAGGTGGCGGGACGGATCCCCGTGATCGCGGGAACCGGATCGAATGACACGGCCTACGCCATTGATCTGACGAAATTTGCCTGCGACATCGGAGCCGACGCCATGCTGGTGGTGTCGCCCTACTACAATAAGGCCACACAAAAGGGATTGATCCAATCCTTCACCGCCATCGCGGATGCCAGCACCAAGCCTGTCATCCTCTATAACGTCCCGTCCAGAACGGGGTGCAACATCCTGCCTGCCACCGCATCGGTGCTGGCCGATCACCCCATGATCACGGGAATGAAGGAGGCAAGCGGGAACATTTCGCAGATCGCGGAGCTTGCCGCCCTCACAAGAGGCAGAATGGATATCTATTCCGGAAACGACGATCAGATCGTTCCGATTCTGGCGCTCGGCGGTATTGGCGTGATCTCGGTCCTCTCCAACCCCATGCCGGCAGAAACGGTTGCCATCTGCGATCGCTTCTTTGCAGGGGACGTGGCGGGAAGCGCGAAGCTCCAGCTCGATCTGTTGCCCTTCATCAACGCGTTGTTCTGTGAGGTCAACCCCATCCCCGTGAAGGCCGCGATGGCCGCAATGGGCTTCGGCGAGAACTTCCTCCGCCTGCCTCTGACGCCGATGGAGGCGGAGCATGAGGCAAAGCTCCTCGCCCTGATGCGAGAGCTTGGCATCCCCATGAACGGAGGAAACGCATGAATATCCTGATTTGCGGGATCGGCGGTCGCATGGGCAGAGAGGTCGCGCTCTTGGCGCTGAACGGATGCCGAGGCGCGAGAGCCGTTGCCGGATTTGATGTGCTTCCCGTGGATACGCGGGAGTTCCCGAGCTACACCGATTGGAACGCCGTCCGAGAAACGCCCGACTGCATCGTGGATTTCTCTCATCACGCGGGAACAGAGGCCATGCTTGCCTTTGCCGTGGAGCGGAAGATCCCCGTGGTGCTTGCCACGACGGGACACACCGAGCAGGAATTGGAGACGGTCAAGCAGGCGGCAAAGGAGATCCCCGTGTTTTTCTCGGCCAATATGTCGGTGGGGATCGCTCTGTTGGCGGAGCTTGCAAAGCAGACCGCCAAGGCCATGCCCGACGCCGAGATCGAAATTATCGAAAAGCACCACAATCGCAAGCTGGATGCGCCCAGCGGAACGGCTCTTTTGCTGGCGGAGGCCATCCGCCGTGTCCGAACCGGCGCGAAGCTGATCTTCGGTCGTCACGGACAGGCAAAGAGAGATCCCGATGAGATCGGCATTCACGCTATCCGCATGGGGAACATCGTGGGAGATCACGAGATCATCATTGGCACCGATTCCCAGACCATCACTCTGCGGCACGAGGCGCACAGCCGCGCGCTGTTTGCGGAGGGAGCGTTGGCCGCGGCCGCATTTCTGGTCAAGCAAAGAGCGGGGCTGTTTGACATGCAGGATCTCTTGAAGGATCCCGACTAAGGAGGCAAGAGAATGAAGATTCCATTCACCAAGATGCACGGCATCGGAAACGATTATATCTACGTAAACTGCTTGGAGACAGAGCTTAGCGCCCCCGGAGCGATCTCGATCGCCATGTCCCCCAGACACTTTTCGGTGGGAGCGGACGGTCTTGTGATGATCTGCTCCTCCCAAGTGGCCGACGCCAAGATGCGGATGTTCAATGCCGACGGAAGCGAAGGAAAGATGTGCGGAAACGCCATCCGATGCGTTGGAAAATATCTCTACGACAATGGGATCGTCACCAAAACGCAGGTAAGCATTGAGACCCTTTCGGGGATCAAATACCTGAATCTGCACGTCGAGAACGGACGGGTGCAGACGGTTGAGGTGGACATGGGACAGGCGAAGCTCGACTGTCGGCTGATTCCGGTTCTGCATCGGGATGAACGCATGATCAATGTTCCTGTCGAGGTGGCGGGGAAGAACTACCATCTCACCGCCGTGTCGATGGGGAACCCGCACGCGGTCACCTTCCTGCCCGAGATCGATTCCTTGGATCTGGAAAGGATGGGTCCCGATTTTGAAAATCACTTTATCTTCCCGGACCGTGTCAACACCGAGTTTGTCAGGGTGATCGACGAGACCACGCTCCAGATGCGTGTGTGGGAACGCGGAAGCGGAGAGACCTTTGCTTGCGGAACGGGAGCCTGCGCCACCGTTGTGGCGGCGGTCGTCAACGGGATCTGCAAGGGGGGAGAGGCGGTCACGGTTCGTCGGCGCGGCCGAGACCTGACGATCGTATGCGATGAAAATATGCGCGTTC
>JAZSKO010000194.1:0-2385 GCA_045534875.1 Eubacteriales bacterium
CTACGCGTCCTTGAATGCCTCTCCCCATGGGAGAGGTGGCGGCGAAGCCGACGGAGAGGGCTTTTCTCAAAAAAATCTCTCCGTCAACTTGTATTTGAAACAAAAATATGGTATGATAATAAAAAAGAAGGGAGGGAGACGCATGGAGGAAAGAGCCTATCTTTGTATTGACCTGAAAAGCTTTTATGCCTCGGTGGAGTGTGCGGAACGGGGACTTCCGTCGCTCACCACCCATCTGGTGGTGGCCGACCCCGCGCGTGGTGACGGTGCGATCTGCTTGGCGGTCTCCCCCTCCTTGAAGGCGCTGGGCGTTCGTAATCGCTGTCGTCTTTATGAGATCCCCAAGGGCATCTCCTATATCACAGCGCTCCCCCGCATGAAGCTCTATATGGAGTATTCCGCGCAGATCTTTTCCATTTATATGCGCTATATCAGCCCCGAGGATATTCACATCTATTCGGTGGACGAGTGCTTTTTGGACGTCACCCAGTACCAAGCCCTCTACGGCATGGATGCGCGTCAGATCGCGCGAATGCTCATGGACGCGGTGAGCCAAGAAACGGGGATCTATGCCACGGCAGGAATCGGGACAAATCTGTTTTTGGCAAAGGTGGCCTTGGATATCACCGCCAAGCACGCGCCCGACCGCATGGGCTATCTCAACAAAGAGCTGTTTGAAAAGACCATCTGGCATCATCGTCCCATCACCGATATCTGGAACGTCGGACGCGGCATCGCGCGTCGCTTGGAGCGCTTCGGGATCTACGATCTCTACGGCGTGGCGCATTTCGACGAGGCTCTGCTCTATCGGGAATTCGGCGTGAACGCGGAGTTTCTCATCGACCATTCCAAGGGCGAGGAATCCTGTACCATCGCGGATATACACGCCTACCGCTCCAAGAGCAATTCGCTCTCCAACGGGCAGATCCTGTTCGAGGATTATGCCTACGAGGACGCCCTCACTGTCTTGAAGGAGATGGTGGATCTGATGGCACTTGAGCTGGTGGACAAGGGACTCGTCACCGATTCGATCTCGCTCTCGGTGGGGTATTCCAAGGATGTCATCCGCCAGACGGGAGGCACCGAAAAGCTCCCCGAGAGCACGCAATCCTCCAAGCGCTTGCAGGAGTATTTCGTTTCCTATTTTGAACGGACGACCAATCATCTGCATCCCATCCGACGCATCACCATCGGTGTCAACCATCTGGTCGACGAGTGCTACGCCACCCTCGATCTGTTCACCGATCTCGATGCCGAGAAAAAGGAGCACGACCTGCAAGTCACGGTTCTGGATATTAAGAAACGGTTTGGGAAAAATTCCATCGTCAAGGGCATCAGCTTGGAGGAAAAAGCCACGGGCATGATGCGAAATAAGCTGATCGGAGGACACAACAGTGGAGAAGAGGAGTAGGGAGGAGCGCGCCTGCCAGTTCATGCCCTTCGCCGCCTTGCGGGGCTTTGAGGATATGCTGCGGGAAAAGACCAAGGAGGTCACCCCAAGGCGCGAGCACAGCGAGGAGGAGGCCGCCGTGTTGTCGGCAAAGCTGCTCCGCGCCGAGAGGGGCATGATGGTGACCGTTGTCTACTACGAAAAGGACGGCTATGTCACCAAGAGCGGTCTGCTCTCCGAGGTGGATCTGACCATGCGCCGCCTCACGGTTGTCAAGCAGACCATCTCCTTCGATGATCTTTGGGACATTCGTGGAGAGGATCTGCGAGGACGGGGACAAAACGCATAAAACCGAACGCCGCCGCATAGGGTTTGATACGGGGCGTGATAAAAAAACAGCGCCTCTTGATGGGAGGTGCTGCTTTTTTATGTATCGGAAAAAGTACGGAAGAATGACCTTCGCGGCATGGTTGAACGCCGAGATGGATGAGACCAGCCTGCCTATGACGATCTTGGGAGGGGTATTGCTGGCCGCCGCCTGTATCGCGGTTCGCTGGGTGACGGGAAGCCCTCACCGCGTCATTCTGGAATTGGGCATCGGGGATCTGTTGCCACCCACGTGGGTGCTCTTTCTGATGCGCCTGTTTGCCTTGTTCACGGCTGGCTGCGCCTTCGGCGTGGTGCTGGGAAACCGATGCAGTGGCTCTGTCGGAGAAAAGTACAAGGGCGCGTTTTGGTTCGTATTGATGGCGGTCTTGGAGCTTTGCTGGTATCCCACTCTGCTCGTCCGAGGACTGGTGCTGTTGACGGTCTTGGAGGCCATTCTGATGACCCTTTTCGCCATTCTTGCAACCATCAGCTTTTGGAGAGTCAGCCGCTTCGCGGGTGCGATCCAAGCCTTCCACACACTCTGGCTGTTTTACATCCTTGTTCTGTCCTTCACGATCGGCTTTCGCGTGTAAAGCGCGAGAGGATCAATCCTCGATCGTCCACTT
>JAZSKO010000088.1:0-18085 GCA_045534875.1 Eubacteriales bacterium
GTGAGAAGTCCAGAGAGGTGAGAGACACCTCCCAGCGCTTGGCTCATGGAGAGTCGGGAATCGTGGTGGACGTGCGCGTCTTCTCGCATGAGCAGGGAGATGAGCTGCCTGCCGGTGTGAACAAGGTGGTAAAGGTCTATATCGCCCAGAAGAGAAAGATCTCGGTGGGTGATAAGATGGCAGGTCGTCACGGAAACAAGGGCGTTGTGTCCCGCGTGTTGCCGCCTGAGGATATGCCCTTCCTGCCCGACGGAACGCCGCTGGATATCGTGCTCAATCCTCTGGGCGTGCCTTCCCGTATGAACATCGGTCAGGTGCTTGAGGTCCACCTTGGCATTGCCGCCAAGAAGCTGGGCTGGAAGATCATGACCCCCGTGTTCGACGGCGCAAACGAAAAGGATATTCTGGAATGCCTCAAGGAGGCAGGCCTGCAAAGAGACATCTTCCCGCTCGAGAATCCCGAGGGTAAGCCTCTGTTTGAGGAGACCGAGGATGCCGAGACCGGAATCAAGTCCCTGCGTGAGTTGACCGCAGAGGAGAGAGAGGACGAGGAGCTGCTCAGCCGTCTCCGTCAGGAGAAGCGGTTGAAGATCCTCGACGGAAAGACCGTTCTCTACGACGGTCGTACGGGTGAGCCCTTCGATAACCCCGTTACGGTCGGTATCATGTACTACCTCAAGCTGCATCACCTTGTGGACGATAAGATCCACGCGCGCTCCAACGGACCGTACTCGCTGGTCACCCAACAGCCCTTGGGAGGAAAAGCCCAGTTCGGCGGACAGCGTTTCGGAGAGATGGAGGTTTGGGCGTTGGAGGCGTACGGAGCGGCCTACACCTTGCAGGAGCTGCTCACCGTCAAGTCCGACGATATCAACGGTCGTCGCCGCGCATACGAGGCGATCATCAAGGGACAAAATATCCCCACGCCGGGTATTCCGGAGTCCTTCAAGGTGCTGGTCAAGGAGCTGCAATCGCTGGCGCTCGATGTGCGCGTACAGGATAAGGAAGGAAACGACATCGATCTTTCCGAGCTCTGCAGCGACGACGAGCCGTATCCGATCAGCCGCGTAGACGCTTCCGCCATCACCGAGGCACTCAGCCAGCAGATGGACGAGGAGGATGAGATCCGCAAGTCCTTCCAGATCGACGGAGACGACGAGGATGGAGACGAGGACGAGGATGCTGTTTACGATGCACAGGACGAGGACGATTCCTACGGCGTAGATTTCTTCGATGAAGAATCTGATCGCTGAGGAATGGTAAGGAAAGATTTATAAAGGGAGAATAACGGTGGAGAATAAGGAATTTTATTCAATCAAAATCGGTCTGGCTTCTCCGGACATGATCCGCAGCTGGTCGCACGGTGAAGTGACCAAGGCGGAGACCATAAACTACCGTACGCTCAAGGCAGAGGTGGGCGGATTGTTCTGTGAGCGCATCTTTGGCCCGACCAAGGATGGAGCTTGTATGTGCGGAAAGTATAAGAATTCGCACAGCAGAGAGGTGCATACCTGCGAAAAATGCGGAGTGGACGTTACCACCAAGAAGGTGCGTCGCGAGCGCATGGGTCATATCGAACTGGCATCTCCGGTCTCCCATATCTGGTATTTCAAGGCAGTTCCTTCGAGAATGGCCTTGGTGCTGGATATGTCTCCGAAGGCACTTGAGCAGGTTTTGTACTTTGCCGAGAACGTCGTGCTGGATCCCGGCAACACCCCCTTGGAAAAGGGCGCGGTGCTGAACGAAAAGCAGTACTATGAATACCGTGAGCTTTACGAGGACGAGTTCCGCGTTGGAATGGGAGCAGAGGCCATCAAGGAGCTGTTGCAGGGCATCGACGTCGAGGCATCCTGCACCACCTTGAAGGAGGAGCTGAAGACCGCGTCGGGTCAGAAAAAGACCCGTATCATCAAGCGTTTGGAGGTCATGGAGGCCTTCCGTAAGTCGGGCAACCGTCTGGAATGGATGATTCTGGACGTGATTCCCGTCACGCCTCCCGACATCCGTCCCATGACCCAGCTCGACGGCGGACGCTTTGCTTCCTCCGACCTCAACGAGCTGTACCGTCGCGTCATCGCGAGAAATACCCGCTTGAAAAAGCTCATGGATATCCGCACGCCGGATATCGTGATCCGTAACGAGAAGCGGATGTTGCAGGAGGCCGTCGACGCGCTGATCGACAACGGTAAGCGCGGAAAGCCCGTAACGGGCGCCTCCAACCGTCCGCTCAAATCGCTCTCCGAGATGCTTCGCGGTAAGCAGGGACGCTTCCGTCAGAACCTGCTCGGTAAGCGCGTGGACTATTCGGGACGTTCGGTTATCGTCGTTGGCCCGAGTCTCAAGATCTACCAGTGCGGTCTGCCGAAGGAAATGGCGATCGAATTGTTCAAGCCCTTCGTGATCAAGCGTCTGGTGGAGTTGGGCAAGGCCACCAACGTCAAGGACGCGCAGAAGAAGATCGACCGCGCTTACGATCCCGCCAACGCCGCCGTTTGGGATGCGTTGGAGAACGTGATCAAGGAGCATCCCGTGCTTCTCAACCGCGCACCGACCCTGCACCGTCTGTCGATTCAGGCCTTTGAGCCGATCCTAGTGGAGGGAAGAGCCATCAAGCTCCATCCGCTGGTATGCCCTGCGTTCAACGCAGACTTCGACGGCGACCAGATGCCGGTACACGTGCCGCTTTCCGCAGAGGCACAGGCCGAGGCGCGTTTCCTGATGCTTTCGGCAAATAACCTCCTCAAGCCCATGGACGGTAAGGCTGTGACCGTGCCGTCGCAGGATATGATCCTCGGCGCGTACTACCTGACCATGGAGAAGGACGGAGAGCCCGGCGACCGTACCCCCCGTTTGGATGAGAACGGAGAGGTGGTTCGCGATGCCAACGGCGAGATCGTCTACGACTATCACACCTATCGCAACTTCGACGAGGCAGAGATGGCCTATGCAAACGGTCAGCTCGGCCTGCATTCCAAGATCAAGATCCGCATGAGCAAGATGGTGGATGGCGTGGAGCACTCCGCGATCATCATCACCACGCTCGGACGCTTGATCTATAACCAAGCCATTCCCCAGAATCTGGGCTTCGTGGATAGAAGCAAGCCCGAGAACGAGTTCGTTCTTGAGGTTGAGTTCGTGATCAAGAAGAAGCAGCTCGGACAGATCATCGACCGTTGCATCCGTAACAACGGTCCCGCGGTCTGCGCCGATATGCTGGATGAGATCAAGGCGTTGGGATACAAGTATTCGACCAGAGCCTCCTTCTCGATCTCGGTCTATGACATGACCATCCCGAAGGAAAAGACCGCCCTGATCGAGGCGGCACAGAAGCAGGTGGATGTTCTCAACGGCTACTACCGTCAGGGTATGTTCTCCGACGAGGAGAGATACACCGCCGTGGTCAAGCTCTGGGATCGTACCACCAACGACGTAACGGCCGCTCTCCAAGAGAGCTTCAGCCAGTACAACCCGATCAAGATCATGTCGGATTCGGGAGCCCGTGGATCGGTGGCGCAGATGCGTCAGCTCGCAGGTATGCGCGGACTGATGTTTGCAACCAACGGTCGTACCATTGAGATCCCGATTAAGTCCAACTTCCGTGAGGGCTTGAATATCCTCGAGTACTTCATGGGAGCAAAGGGATCGCGTAAGTCCCTGTCGGATACCGCGCTCCGTACTGCAGACTCCGGATACCTCACCAGACGTCTGGTGGATGTGTCGCAGGATGTTATCGTGCGGATGGAGAAGTGCGATACCCGGAAGGGTGCATGGGTCACCAATATCGTCGACGAAAAAGACAAGAACGTTCTCGAACCGCTGTCCGACCGTATCGTGGGACGCTTTACCATGGGACCTGTGGTGCATCCCGAGACCGGCGAGGTGCTGGCTGAGGATGACGTCATGATCACCGAGAACATGGCGAAGGAATTTGAGGACGCAGGTATCACGCGCGTTTGCATCCGAACCGTGATCCAGTGCCATGCTCAGCACGGTATCTGCGCGCACTGCTACGGAGCCGACCTTGCCAATGGCAAGCTGGTGAACGTGGGTGAGGCTGTCGGTATCATTGCCGCGCAGTCCATCGGTGAGCCGGGTACGCAGCTGACCATGAGAACCTTCCACTCGGGAGGTGTCGCAGGATCGGATATCACGCAGGGTCTGCCTCGTGTTGAGGAGCTGTTTGAGGCTCGTCAGCCCAAGAAGCCGGCTGTTATGTGTGAGATCAACGGAACCGCGCACATCAGCACGGGAGAGAACTCGATCCACATCGTTACGGTGCATCCCGACGCAGAGCAGCCTGAGGGTATCGTGGCGGCTGTGAAGGAATATCCTATTCCCTACGGCACGAAGCTCATCATCAAGGAGGGACAACACCTTGTGGTTGGTGAGGCGATCACCGAGGGTAACAAGGCTCCCGCCGATATCATGCGAATTCAGGGCTTGGAGGAGGTCTATAAGTACCTCATCATGGAGATCCAAAAGGTCTACCGTTCGCAGTCCTGTAACGTCAACGATAAGCACGTGGAGATCATTGCCCGCCAGATGACCAGAAAGATCCAGGTGGAGGACGGTGGAGACACCGGACTGCTGGTTGGATCGAAGGTGGATATGACCGAATTCGAGCGCGCGAACCGCGAGGTGCAGGCACGCATCGAGGCCGGCGAGGAGGGACTCACCCTTGCAAAGGGAAGCACCATCCTGCTCGGTATCACCAAGGCATCGCTGCAAACCGAGTCCTTTATGTCGGCGGCTTCCTTCCAGGAGACCACCAAGGTGCTCACCGAGGCGGCCATCGAGGGTAAGATCGATTATCTGCGCGGCTTGAAGGAGAACGTCATCATCGGTAAGCTGAGCCCCGCAGGAACGGGTATGGAATGCTACAAGGGCGTTGGCGTTTGCCGCGCCGACGAGCAGACAGACGAAACGGCTTAAAAAAAGGCAATATGACCGATCAGGGGCGCATGGGTGCTTAGCACCCGGCGCCCCGTTTTCTCTTGCAAAAGGGGAGAGAAGGGAGAAATTCTGACGCAGAAAGAACCAAAATCTTCCTTTTATTATATGGAACACAATCGAGATCTGAGCCAAGAAGCAAGGATCCATCCCAAAAAACGGAAAAAGTTTTTACTTTTTGTGAATAAAGGTGAAAAATGAGGTAAAAAATTCGATTTAGACCGCCTTGTTTTTGTGCAAAGCGTAGAAAATTCGCGAGAAAATGGAACTTGCTTGACAAAATCGAAAGAGAATGATATAATAAACTGTATTTGTTTGCGGAATGCCCTCTTTATGCCTGTTTTCAGGGAGAGGCCGCCAAATGCCCAAAAATGGCAGAATCACACGGCCAATGGTCGGGTGTCTGTATATAAACATTAAATTTTGGAAGAAGGAGGAAATCTGAGAATGCCAACTTTTAACCAGCTTGTCAGACAGGGCCGCGGAGCAAAGACCTACAAGTCCAAGGCTCCCGTTCTGCAAAAGGGCTTCAACTCCCTGCGGAACGCAGCCATCGACCAGTCTGCACCCCAGAAGAGAGGCGTTTGCACCAAGGTGTCTACCACCAGCCCGAAGAAGCCGAACTCTGCAATGAGAAAGATCGCAAGAGTGAGACTGACCAACGGCTTGGAAGCAACCGTCTATATTCCCGGAATCGGACACAATCTGCAGGAGCACTCTGTTGTTCTGATCAGAGGAGGAAGAGTAAGAGACCTTCCCGGTGTTCGTTACCACATCATTCGCGGTACGCTGGACGCACAGGGCGTTGCCAACCGTAACCAGAGCCGTTCCAAGTACGGCGCAAAGGTCGCTAAGAAGAAGTAATTTAGCGCCAACTCAAAAAAAGCAACTCAGCCCGTCAGATCGAATCCATAAATTTAATGTTTATGTTCACCCGACGGCGCTAACAGAAGAAGGCTTTTGAGTACCAATGATTTCATAATTTTGATGAAGGAGGGAAGTACAGTGCCGAGAAGAGGTCGTATTACCAAAAGAGATGTACTGCCGGATCCGTTGTACGGTTCGAAGCTGGTAACCAAGCTGATCAACAACGTGATGTATGACGGCAAGAAGGGCGTAGCCCAGACCATCGTATACGATGCATTCAAGCTCGTAGAGGAAAAGATTGGTCAGAATCCCCTGGAAGCATTCCAGGAAGCTCTTGAAAACGTGATGCCCGTTCTGGAGGTCAAGGCTCGCCGCGTTGGCGGATCTACCTACCAGGTTCCGATGGAAGTCAGAGCAGAGCGTCGTCAAACGCTGGGTCTGCGTTGGCTCATTCTGTTCGCAAGAAAGCGCGGAGAGAAGACCATGGCAGAGAGACTGGCAGGCGAGATCATCGATGCCAGAAACAGCGCGGGCGGAGCCTTCAAGAAGAAGGAAGAGACGCACCGCATGGCAGAGGCAAACAAGGCGTTTGCTCATTACAGATATTAATCTGTGGCCGTCGTTTATCAAGGAGAAAAAACAATGGCAAGAGAATATTCACTTCAAAATACCAGAAATATCGGTATCATGGCGCATATCGATGCGGGAAAGACCACGACCACCGAGCGTATCCTGTTCTACACGGGAAAGACCCACAAGCTGGGTGAGACGCACGACGGTGGCGCAACCATGGACTGGATGGCGCAGGAGCAGGAGAGAGGTATCACCATCACCTCTGCTGCAACCACCTGTTTCTGGAAGGAAAACCGTATCAATATCATTGATACCCCCGGCCACGTTGACTTTACCGTTGAGGTAGAGCGTTCCCTGCGTGTGTTGGACGGTTCGGTAACCGTTCTTTGCGCAAAGGGAGGCGTTGAGCCCCAGTCTGAAACCGTTTGGAGACAGGCTGATAAGTATAAGGTCCCGCGTATGGTGTACGTCAACAAGATGGACATCACGGGAGCAGATTTCTACCGCGTGGTGGATATGCTGCACACCAGACTCCATGCAAACGGCGTTCCGATCCAGCTTCCCATCGGTCACGACATGACCTTCCGTGGAATCATCGACCTGATGACCATGGAGGCAGACGTGTACTACGATGATCTGGGTAAGGATATGCGCGTGGAGGAGATCCCCGAGGACATGAAGGAGCAGGCGCAGACCTACCGTGAGCAGATGGTGGAGGCGATCGCTTCGACCGATGACGCGCTCATGGAGAAGTATCTGGAAGGCGAGGAGCTGACCGTCGAGGAGCTGAAAACGGCTCTCCGTAAGGCAACCATCGCCAACGAGATCGTTCCCGTGGTGTGCGGAACCTCCTACCGTAACAAGGGCGTTCAGAAGCTGCTCGACGCAGTGATCGACTATATGCCCTGTCCCACCGATATCCCCGCTATCAAGGGTGTGAACCCGTACAGCGGCGAGGAGGAGGAGAGACACTCCTCCGATGAGGAGCCCTTCTCGGCTCTGGCATTCAAGATCATGACCGACCCCTTCGTGGGCAAGCTCTGCTACTTCCGCGTCTATTCGGGCGTGGTGAAGGCAGGAGACGTGGTTTACAACTCTACCAAGGGTAAGAGCGAGCGTCTGGGTCGTATCCTGCAAATGCACGCAAACGAGAGAAAGGATATCGACTGCTGCTACAGCGGAGATATCGCCGCCGCGATCGGTGTGAAGAACACCACCACGGGCGATACCTTCTGCGACGAGAAGCATCCCGTTATCCTGGAGTCCATGGAATTCCCCGAGCCCGTTATCCGCGTTGCCATCGAGCCCAAGACCCGCGCAGGTCAGGAGAAGATGGGTCTGGCGCTGGCAAAGCTGGCAGAGGAGGATCCTACCTTCCGTACCTATACCGACGAGGAGACGGGTCAGACCATCATCGCCGGAATGGGAGAGCTTCACCTCGAGATCATCGTGGACAGATTGCTCCGCGAGTTCAAGGTGGAGGCAAACATCGGTAAGCCTCAGGTTGCATACAAGGAGACCATCCGCAGACAGGTGGATCATGAGTGCAAGTACAAGAAGCAGTCCGGTGGTTCGGGTCAGTACGGTCACGTCAAGATCATTGTCGAGCCCAACGAGGCAGGCAAGGGCTACGAGTTCGTCAACGCCGTCACAGGCGGTGCGATCCCGAAGGAATATATCCCCGCAGTTGATGCCGGTATCAAGGGCGCAATGCAGTGCGGCGTGCTCGCAGGCTACAACGTGGTGGACGTGAAGGTCACCCTTTACGACGGCTCTTACCACGAGGTCGACTCCTCCGAGATGGCGTTCAAGATCGCCGGTTCTATGGCGTTCAAGGAGGCTATGCGGAAGGCAGATCCCGTTCTGACGGAGCCTATGATGAAGGTCGTCACGATCGTTCCCGATGACTACATGGGAGCTGTGATCGGAGACTTCAACAGCCGCCGTGGACAGATCCTGTCCCAGGAGGCAACCGGAAACGGTGTGCAGGAGGTTACTGCTTACGTGCCGCTTTCCAATATGTTCGGTTACGCAACCGACCTGCGTTCTAAGACGCAGGGACGCGGTCTCTACTCCATGGAGCCGAGCCACTTCGCAGAGGTGCCGAAGTCCATTCAGGAGACCATTATCAAAGAGCGCGCTAAGAACTGAGCCCACTCTTTCCCTTTAAACCCAAAAAAATAAACAAATAAAATGTTAATTACGGAGGAAATTCAAAATGGCAAAGGCTACATTTGAACGTACGAAACCCCACGTCAACATTGGTACCATCGGACACGTTGACCACGGTAAGACCACGCTGACCGCAGCTATCACCAAGACCCTCTCCCTCAAGAACGGTGCTGTTGAGTTCCTGGCATACGACCAGATCGACAACGCTCCCGAGGAGAAGGCAAGAGGAATCACAATCAACACCAGACACGTTGAGTACGAGACGGACAACCGTCACTACGCTCACGTGGACTGCCCCGGCCACGCTGACTACGTGAAGAACATGATCACCGGTGCCGCACAGATGGACGGCGCTATCCTGGTCGTTGCAGGAACCGACGGACCTCTCCAGCAGACCCGCGAGCACGTTCTGCTCGCTCGTCAGGTTGGCGTGCCCGCAATCGTTGTGTTCATGAACAAGACCGACCTGGTTGACGACGCTGAGCTGCTTGATCTGGTTGAGATGGAGATCCGCGATCTGCTCTCTTCCTACGACTTCCCCGGCGACGATCTGCCCATCGTTCGTGGTTCTGCCCGCGATGCACTGGAGTCTTCCAACAACGATATCAACGCTCCCGAGTATGCTCCTATTCTCGAGCTGATGGCTGCTGTTGATGATTATATTCCCACCCCTGAGCGTCAGGCTGACCTCGACTTCCTGATGCCCGTTGAGGACGTGTTCTCCATCTCCGGACGTGGAACCGTTGCAACCGGCCGTGTTGAGCGTGGAACCGTTAAGGTATCCGACGTGGTTGAGATCGTTGGTCTGTCCGACGAGAAGAAGTCCACCACCGTTACCGGTGTTGAGATGTTCCACAAGCTCCTGCCCCAGGCAGAGGCTGGCGATAACATCGGTGCTCTGCTCCGTGGTGTTGCTAAGGACGAGATCGAAAGAGGACAGGTTCTGGCTAAGCCCGGCTCCGTGCATCCTCACACCAAGTTCATTGGCCACGTTTACGTTCTGACCGAGAAGGAAGGCGGCCGTAAGAAGCCCTTCTTCGCAGGCTACCGTCCTCAGTTCTATTTCAGAACCACCGACGTTACCGGTACCATCGAGTTGCCCGAGGGCGTTGAGATGTGCCGTCCCGGCGACAACGTTGACATGACCGTTGAGCTCATCACCCCCATCGCTTGCGAGGACGGACTCCGTTGCGCTATCCGCGAGGGAGGTAGAACCGCCGCTTCCGGCGTCGTTTCCAAGATCCTTGCTTAATCGCAAATAAGCGAATTGAGTGAACTTGGGGAGGACGGCGCTCCATGAGTGCCGTCCTCCCTTTTCCGTTCAAAACTGAATAGGGAAGGGAGATCCCTTCTCCATCTTTGAGGCATGGTGAAATTCCATACCGGCAGTAAGCGAAAACGTAAGTCTGCAAACCCCAAAAGGGCCGATCGGGTGCAATTCCCGAACCGACGGTATAGTCCGGATGAGAAAAGATGAAACACACACCAAGACCGCGCGTGCGGTTGGTGTTTTTGCCTCAATGCAAGCGCATTGAGGTTTTTCTTTTCTTCCAAATACATGAGAAAAGAGACGAAACAATGAAACAAAACAAAGATTTGCGCTTCGGCGCGCGGCGATTGGTGATCCTCGCCCTTTTTACAGCACTTGCATATGTGGTGATGCTGGCGGTGCGGTTGCCGATCTCCTTCTTGACCATGGACGTAAAGGATACCATCATCACCCTGTGCGGGCTCTACTTCGGGCCGATATCGGCGGTGGTCGTTTCGCTGATCGTTTCCTTTGTAGAAATGTTCAGCGGAAGCGCCACGGGATGGTACGGATTTGCAATGAATGTTCTGGGATCGGCCGTCTTTTCGGCAACGGCGGCGCTGATCTATCGCTATAAAAAGGACCTCATGGGAGCCATCATCGGGCTTTTGTCGGGGGTGTTCGCCATGACGGCGGTGATGCTGATCTTCAATCTCATCGTCACGCCGCGCTATCTCGGTTGCCCGACGGCAGAGGTGGCCGCGCTGATCCCCGCGCTCCTGCTCCCCTTCAATCTCGTCAAGGGTTTCCTCAACGCAGGGCTGGTGATGCTGCTCTATAAGCCCATGTCCGAGATCCTGCGAAGAAGCGGATTTCTGCCGAGCAAGGGAAGCGGCTTCCGCTTTGACCGTCGCACCGTGATCATCATGATCGCGTCGCTTGTCTTGATCGCGCTGTCGCTGGTTGTGATCTTTGCCGTGTTGGGCGGTCGCTTCGAGCTTGGCTTTGGAAAATAAACGCCGATTGCTGTAACCTTTCCTCCCAAAAAACGACCTATTAGGTAAAAGGAGGCGATCAAATGAAACGAAGAAACCGACTACTTATCGGAATGCTTTGCATGGTACTGCTCTTTGGTGCATTGGCACTGCCCGCGGCGGCTAACTCTGCCATGAAAAGCTGGAGCGGCATCACGGCCACGGGAGCTGTGGTGGAGGGCGGCTCTTGCCCCTTGGAGGTCGAAAAGGAGGTCTTGACCTTTTCCATCACCGAGTTTCCCCCGATGCACGCGAGTGCGGAGGAAAACATGACCTACACGGGAAGCGTCACAGCTACGTACACCTTCCGTAATCCCACCAATTACCAAGTAAACACCACGCTCTTGTTCCCTTGGGGACGCCTTCCCGACTATTTCATTTGGGGAAACGAGGGGGATCAGGGAGAACTCTATACCATCAAGGTCAACGGAGACGAGATCGAAAAGAAAAGTCGCTATTCCTTCTTTTCGGGGAATATGGATTCCTTTTCGCTTGACACCGACCTGCCGCGCTTGAAGGATACCTACACCGAGGACGCCTTCTTCACGCCCGACCTCCCCGTTACGATTTTCTATGCCGAGGTCAGCGGTATCCAAGAGAGAAGGTTCGACGCGACGGCGGCCTTCCTCTGGTCGGGAGATCCCTCCAAGACCATGGTTCTGTTGAAGGACGCCAATGCGACGTTTTCCACGGATGAAGGAGAGCGGATGCAGATCTTCGTCAAGAACGGAGACGTGGTGGTGCTGTTGGTCTTCGGAGAGGTTCCGTCGAGCCTGCCGACAGGATCGCTCTATGAGAATGCCTCCTGCGAGGAGAAGATCGCGGGGCAGGTGACGTGGCGAGAGGACAAGACCGAAACCATGACCTTCGAGGAGCTTGTGATGGCGCATCACGAGACCGAGAGTGACATTTCCATGGTGGATTGGTACAACGCCACGGTGGACAGCCTGCGATATAGCTTTCCGCAAAGCAACCACGGGGTGCTGGGACGAGTTGGCCCGGGCTTGGAGATCCGGACGTGGCTCATGGCGTGGTATGAGTATGGATTGACGGTGGAGGCAGGCGAGACTGTGGTCAATTCGGTCACCGCCCCCTGCTATCCGAGCGTGGATCGCGGCTACGATCCGCCCCTCTACACCTACACCTATCTGCTCAGCCCTGCCTCCACGTGGGCATCCTTTGGAGAACTGGTGATCCGCGTGGAAACGCCGTTTTACATGATCGAGGACTCTCTCGGCGGCTTTACCAAAAGCGATTATGTCTACATTCTCAAAACCAACGGTCTGCCCGAGGGAGAATTGCGCTTTACGCTCTCGGCGTCGGCCGAGCCAAAAAGGGAATGGAATGAATTTGGTCTGATCATGATTTTCCTTCTGGCGGTCGTGATTGGCACGTTTTTCTGGCTCATCAGTGCCGTCGTGGGGATCGTGATCGTTGGGATCGTGCTGATGGTCACACTGACCAAGAAAAAGCGACAGGATAAACGAAATGAATAAACAACCGAAGGGGAGGAAAGTTTTCCTCCCCTTTCAAAATCCCTTGACAATTCCTCGGATATCTGTTATAATGAGAAGGAAATGTCGAAAAAGGAGGATGTGACAATGGTAGAGGCCATTGAGCATTTTTTTCTGGAAACCGTAGGCAGGGAGCTGTGCGTGTTCTTCTGTTCCATGCTGCCCATCATCGAGTGTCGGGGCGCGATTCCCTTGGGATGCGGCTTGGGACTTCCGTGGTGGCAGAGCTTTCTCTTTGCGGCAATCGGAAACCTGTTGCCCGTGCCGTTTATTCTGCTTTTTATTCGCGCGATCCTTCGTTGGATGGCGAATTGCAAGGTCAAGTTTTTCAATAAAATCGCAGGGTGGCTCAACCGAAAGGTGGAAAAGCACAAGGGAACGATCGAAAAATATTCCTATGTCGGTGTGATGATCTTCGTGGCGATTCCGTTCCCGGGTACGGGTGCGTGGACGGGCTCGCTCATCGCCGCCGTACTTGGTATGGATTGGAAAAAGTCCACCCTTGCCGCGATCGGAGGCGTTTTGATCGCTTGCACGATCATGACGGTCATTTCCTATTTTGTAAAGGCTGTCGTATAACGAAAAAGGAGACGAGCACCATGCTGACACAACTGACGCTGAAAAAGGATATTCGTACCTTCTCGGTCTGTCCCGAGAATCCCACGGGAGAGAAGGGAAACGGAGCGAAGGCCGAGCTTGGAGAGGGAAGCGCCTCCAAGGAGGCAAGAGAGCTTGGACAAGGCTGAAGGATCTGCGTGTCACCATCCAAGCGCTCGGATGGAGAAGCGAGGGACGATACCTGCCCTTGCAGGATGACATCTCCTCGGTGGTCTATTGGTATTCCGACAACCTCTCGGATTCCTACCTGCCCATGCCCTCGGCAAACGAGCTGGAGATCATTTGATCGACACAACAAATATACGAAGAACCGAGCAAGCCTTTCACAAAGCTTGCTCGGTCTTTTGTAATAGATTGCCAAATATCGGGAATCCTGTTTGGGGAAAATGCCAATTGACGGAACAGAGCCTTGTATGCTATACTGTAAGCGGAGAGATATCCGCAAAAGACGGATCGCAGAGAAAAAGCAAACACAGAGAACCCGCTTTCAAGGCGACCGTCCTTGGGAGCGGTTTGCTTTTATTTCGTACACGAAAGGAGAACCATCATGAAAACCAAACGAAGGTTGACCCTGCTTGCCGTATTGCTCACGGCCACGATGCTGTTGCCGCTTGCCTCCTGTATGCCGATGTCGCCATTCGGGGAGACAGGGAGAACGGAAAGCACCCCTGTTGTAACCACCCAAGCGCCCCTGCTCCAAAACGTGCCGCAGGGAGACTTAACCAACACGGTAACAGCCCAGCTTTGGAGCGTTAATAATGAGATTTATGAATCCCTGCAAGAGGTTGCTCTGAATGCGGATAAGCTATCCAATTCGGACGGGAAGCGTCACGTTCCCATTTACAGGGTTACATCCAAGGAGGAATTGGAGGCGTTTCAGCTCGAATCGGAATTGAATGGGTGTTTCAGCGGTGAATATGCCTTCTATGAGATTCTGCTGGGAGTTGATGAGACCTTGTTCGAGGAAAACGATATCCTCATGGTGAGCTTTTCGTCGGGCTCAGGCTCCAACGAATATGAATTTATATCCATTGAGCGACAAGACGATCGTCTTTCCGCACGATTCATGTGGATCTATGACGATGGGTTCGGAACGGATGATATGGAGTACTGGCTTGGCTTGATCGCCGTTCCAAAGG
Source organism: Eubacteriales bacterium (assembly GCA_045534875.1). Lineage (GTDB taxonomy): Bacteria > Bacillota > Clostridia > Oscillospirales > CAG-272 > UMGS1865. The sequence continues at coordinate 14,117 of JAZSKO010000088.1, forward strand.
GCGCGCTTTTGTACCTGAACGAATACGATGCCATCTTGGACTATGAGGAGGCTCCCGCCGAGGCAACCGAAAAGCGGGGCAAGCCGATCCAACACACCGAGGCCATGATCGCCCTCCGAGCAAAATGCAGCAAGTATAACGAGCGATGGATGTCGGAGTTCCATAATATCTTTCGGGATGTTTACGAACGTGACCGCATTCGAAGGGGAGACACCTATTCCATTCTGATGCGCGTGATGCCGGATACCTCCGACGAGATGGTTCGCGCCATGGTGATGCAGGCAGGTATTGAGGGGGATGTGAAACCCGTCACGGTTGGAACAAGAAAGTTTTGCCGCTTTTACGCTACCGCCGAGCAGTTGGAAACGCTGGCCAGAAACAATGTTGATCCGATCATCGATATCACCTACTGCTATCCGTTGGAACGCAATGAATGAAACAAACCGAGCAAGAGGGAAGGATCGCCTTCCGATCTTGCTCGGTTCTTGTTTTTCTTTTCAGGGATTTTTTGTTTGTGGCGTGTTTTTTGCAAAATCCTCTTGAAAAGCGTCGGAAGATGTGCTATACTATATACAAGAGAATAATCTTATCAAGAGTAACGGAGTGACAGGCACAGAGATGTTACAGCAACCTGCAAGCGCAAGGTGCTAAATCCTGACAGATGAGAGCAGAAACGCTCCGTCCGTGGGGCTTTTTTTGTGCCGAAAACCCTTTGCGTGTGGAAAGGAAACGAATATGAGCAAGAAACTGTTTACAAGTGAGTCGGTGACCGAGGGACATCCCGATAAGATCAGCGACAAAATATCCGATGCGATCCTGGACGAGCTTCTGCGGCAGGATCCCATGTCCCGCGTCGCCTGCGAGACCTTTTGCACCACGGGTCTTGTTTGCGTGATGGGCGAGATCACCACCAAGGCCACCCTCGACGTGCAATCCATCGTGCGCGAGACCGTGCGCGAGATCGGCTACGACCGCGCGAAGTACGGCTTCGATTGCGATAGCTGCGCCGTGATCTCCTCGATCCATGCCCAGTCCCCCGACATCGCCATGGGCGTCGATCGCTCCTTTGAGGCCAAGAACGGTCTGGACAGCGACGGCATGGACACGGGAGCAGGTGACCAAGGGCTCATGTTCGGCTACGCCTGCAACGAAACTCCCGAGCTGATGCCGCTTCCCATCTCTCTGGCACACCGACTGGCCATTCGCCTGACCGAGGTGAGAAAGAACGGCACGCTCCCCTATCTCCGTCCCGACGGAAAAACGCAGGTCACCGTGGAATACGAGGATGATAAGCCGGTTCGCGTTGACACCGTCGTCATTTCCTCCCAGCACAGCGCCGAGATGACCTTGGAGCAGATCCGTCGCGATCTGATCCGCGAGGTGATCCTGCCCGTGGTGGACGAGGGACTCATGGACGAAGACACCAAGATCTACATCAACCCCACGGGACGCTTCGTGGTAGGCGGCCCTGCGGGTGACACGGGATTGACGGGAAGAAAGATCATCGTCGATACCTACGGCGGCTACGCGCGTCACGGCGGCGGAGCCTTCTCGGGTAAGGATCCCACGAAGGTCGACCGTTCGGCATCTTACGCCGCGCGTTACATCGCCAAGAACGTGGTCAAGGCAGGACTTGCCGACCGTTGCGAGGTGCAGGTGGCCTACGCCATTGGCGTGGCAAGACCTGTGTCGGTCATGATCGACACCTTCGGAACGGCAAAATGCCCCGAGACCGCCATCGAGCAGGCTGTTGCCGAGCTGGTGGATCTGCGTCCCGCGGCGATCATTGAGCGGTTCGATCTGCGCCGTCCCATCTACTGTCAGGTGGCGGCGTACGGCCACATGGGGCGCGAGGACGTCAACGTGCCTTGGGAGGCCACCGATCTGGCAGAGGCTCTGCAAAAGGCGGCAGAGCGCTATGCCGCAAGCTGCGTATAAATTCCGCATACAGCATAAGGGGCCGCCAACTCCAATCGGGTTTGGCGGCATCCCTGTCTTAGAAACAGAAAGGAGGACACAATGGAACGAGAGGATTCCTTCATGCGCGCCCCTATGGATCAGCCCGACGCAAACGGGCTTTTGTGCCTGCGGGGAAGCATTGAGCACGTGATCTATTCCAACGAGGAAAACGGCTTTGCCATCTGCGACATGGGAACCGAGGAAAACGAGCTGATCACCATCACGGGTACGCTCCCCTACATTGGCGAGGGCGATTCGGTCACGGTTTGCGGTCGGTGGGTGCATAATCCCAAGTATGGCCGTCAGTTCCGCGTCGACACCTGTGAGCGCCGTCTGCCGGCCGATTCCGCGTCGATCTTGCGCTATCTGTCCTCCTCTGCGATCAAGGGCATCGGACCCAAGACCGCGCAACGGATCGTGGACGAATTCGGAGACGAGACCTTCGACGTCATGGAGCATCATCCCGATTGGCTGGCGAATATTCAGGGCATCACCCTCAAAAAGGCGAGAGCGATTGCCGAGGATTTTCGCGAGAAGGCGGGGATCCGCTCGGCCATGATGTTCTTTCGGGACTACGTTGGCGCGGCGGCAACGGTTCGCATCTACAAAAAATGGGGAGGAAATGCGGTGGAGCTGGCGAAGCGAAACCCGTATATCCTCTGCGAGGAGATCGAGGGCATCGGCTTTGAGAGAGCCGACCGCATCGCGGTGAGCCTTGGCTTAGATCGGGATTCCGACGAGCGTATCGGCAGCGGCGTTTGCTATCTGCTCTCCTCCAATGCCCAGCAAAACGGACACGTCTGTCTGCCCAGAGGCAAGGCAGTGGAGGGCGCGGCCGCCCTTTTGGAGGTGTCGGTGGAGCGCGTGGAGGCGGTCGTCTCGTCGCTTTTGCAACGCGATAAGCTCCGCCAAACCCTTTTCGACGGCACACCGTACCTCTACGACATCAAGCAATACGAATGTGAAAAATACATCGGACAAAAGCTGACTCTTCTTGATCGCGTATGCCCTGCGGCAGAGACCGCGAACATCGGCGCGTTCATTGATCGGGAGGAGCGCGAGAGCGGCGTGGCGTATGCGCGCCTGCAACGGCTTGCCATCTCCCACGCGCTGGAAAACGGTGTCATGCTTCTCACGGGAGGCCCGGGAACGGGAAAGACCACGGTGGTACGCGCCCTGCTTCATATTTTTGAAAGCATGGGCATGCGGATCGCGCTGGCCGCCCCCACGGGCAGAGCCGCCAAGCGGCTTTCCGAATCGACCTCCTGCGAGGCGAAGACCATCCACCGTCTGCTGGAATACGGCGGCGAGGAATCGGGGAAGGTGCGCTTCCACCGTGATGAAAACAACCTGCTCGACGAGAACGTCATCATCGTCGACGAGGCCTCGATGGTGGATAACCTTCTCATGAGCGCATTGCTCCATGCGGTCAAGCCGGGAGCGCACGTGATCCTGATCGGGGATGCCGACCAGCTTCCCTCGGTTGGGGCAGGAAACGTGTTGCGCGATCTCATTGCGTGCGGTTGCTTTGCCACCGTGTGCCTCACCGAGATCTTCCGTCAGGCGCAAAAGAGCCTGATCGTCACCAATGCCCACGCGGTCAACCGCGGGGAAATGCCGATCCTCGACGTCAAGAACAACGATTTCTTCTTCCTGCCAAGGAGCGAGGACGCCGCCATTGCCGCAACGGTGGCCGATCTGTGCAAAACGCGCCTTCCCCGCACCTATGGGGAAATGGCGATCACGGGAGCGCAGGTCATCGCGCCCTCCCGAAAGGGGGAGACGGGAACCGAGAATCTTAACCGCATCCTGCAAGCCGCCCTCAATCCGCCCGCGCAAAATAAGCGCGAGCATCGCTTCCGCGACATGGTCTTTCGCGAGGGCGACCGCGTGATGCAGATCCGAAACAATTACGAATTGCAGTGGGAGAGAGAGGACGGAAGCGAGGGCTGCGGCATCTTCAACGGAGACATCGGCGTGCTGGAGGAGGTGCGCCTGCGTGAGGATATT
>JAZSKO010000235.1:0-3039 GCA_045534875.1 Eubacteriales bacterium
CCTTTGACAAGCTCTCGATCTCCGAGCTGCCTCGCCCCGCGCAGATCAAGGCCTCGCTCGACCGCTTCGTGATCGGTCAGGATGAGGCAAAGGTGGCGCTCTCGGTGGCGGTTTACAATCACTACAAGCGCATCCTTTCCAAGGAACAGCAGAAGCCCCCGAAAAAAGGAAAAAAGAAGCCCGTCAAGCAACCGCCCGAGGAGGAAACGGCCTCCGAGGATGAGGTGGAGCTGCAAAAGAGCAACGTGCTGCTCATTGGTCCGACCGGCGTGGGAAAAACCTATCTGGCGCAAACGCTTGCGAGAACCATGAAGGTTCCCTTTGCCATTGCAGACGCGACCACGTTGACCGAGGCAGGATACGTGGGTGAGGACGTGGAGAACATCCTGCTCCGCCTGATCCAAGCCGCCGATTATGACGTGGAGCTTGCAGAGCGCGGGATCATCTATATCGACGAGATCGATAAGATCGCCAGAAAGAGCGAAAACCGCTCCATCACGCGTGACGTTTCCGGCGAGGGCGTTCAGCAGGCGCTCTTGAAGATTTTGGAAGGAACGGTTGCAAACGTGCCTCCCCAAGGAGGACGCAAGCACCCCAATCAGGAGTTCATTCAGATCAATACCCAGAACATCCTCTTTATCTGTGGCGGAGCCTTCGACGGCTTGGAGCAGATCATCGAAAAACGCAAGGGCAACCAGACCATCGGCTTTGGCGGTGAGATCCTGACCAAGTCCGAGCGCAAGGATAACGGGATCTTCCGCGACGTGCTTCCGCATGATATCGTAAAGTTTGGTCTGATCCCCGAGCTGGTGGGACGCATCCCCATGATCGTCTCGCTTTCGGATCTGGATCGCGCTTCCCTGATCCGCATTCTCACCGAGCCGAAGAATTCCATCATCAAGCAGTATCAAAAGTTGTTTGCGATGGATGACGTGGAGCTGGTGTTCACGGAGGAATCGCTGATCGAGGTGGCCGAGATGGCAAGAGAGAGAAACACGGGAGCGAGAGGTCTGCGCGCCATTTTGGAGAACGCCATGACCGACATTATGTTTGAGATCCCGTCCAGACGGGATGTGGCTCGCGTGGAGATCACCCCCGAATGCATCCGAAAGACAGGTCCTTGCCGCTATATCCTTCGCCGCGATCTAGTGGAAGGCTCTGACGGCGACAACGAGACCGCTTAAATGCTTCCTTTATAAAAGGAGACCGCAGGAGATCCTGCGGTCTTTTTTTGTTCGAAACGTCGGTCAGCTTATCAGCAGCCGCCACAACGGCAGGGACGATCGGTTCCGCCCTGAGGGTGGTCTGCGTGCGAGACGCAAGAGGAAGAAAATTCACCAAACGGGAACGGCATGGTGCGGAACACCTTGCAGGGATCGTCCTCCTCGACCGAAACGCATTCCTTTTCGGGAATGGTGCAGTCTGCCGCTTGGATCAGGTATTGCGCAGGACGCACGATGCGGATCACCGAGAAGATCCCCAGCGAAACCGTCAGCACGCGACCGTCGTGGTCGTCGTCGAAGCAAACGGGCGCGCTCAGACCCGAGAGGATGCGCTGGGGAACATCCTGCTCACCGCAGCAGCACACGCATTTGCACTCGCACGCCTTTTCAAAGATCTTCGTTCCCAGAAGAACGGGGTCAACCACCTCCACCACAGCGGTGGGAAGGTTGCTGCAACCGTAGGTGGGCTCAGGGCAAGCGCAGAAGCTGCCGCTCTCACCCGTACTGCGGAATACGTTCACGCCGCACTCGCCGCCGTAGAGGATCACTCTCTTTTCCAGAACCGCGATCCCTTCCAGCTCCTGCGAGCGTCCGCCGCTGACGCAGGCCTCAAATACGACCTTGATATAGAGACGAACCGTGATCGCATAGAAGCCGCGATTGAACTGAATGGGGTCCACGCCGATGTTGCTCCACAGGATCTCCGCGCATTTTGCGCGGATCGCGCCCGTACGCTCTAAGATCTCGTTTCCGAAATCCGAAAGGTAAACGCGCACGAACTCATAGCAATCCCGATCGCGGCAGGAATCCAACACCCGATTGGTCTCGATGCAAACGGTTTCCCGAGAGGAACCGTTTGGGTTACAATGGAATTTATTTTCCGCCATAACCGTATTCTCCTTTACAAAAAATTGAGGAAGCCCCTCGATACCATTCTATGTCTTTCCCCATTTTTTGACACCGTTTTTCCTCTCTCTCGCTTCCAAATGTAAACAATCCGCAAACCCTCTTGCAAATGAGGGAAAAATGCGGTATAATAGTAGACGATGGATTTTTTTGAAAGGATACTGCTTATGAAACGGTTTACACTCGCTTTGCTTGCCCTGCTCTTGTGCCTCGGCGCCGCCTTGACGTCCTGCACAACGGTTGATCCCGATGATTGGACCGTCCCGATCTTGAACGGGACTACCGAGGAAAATCTCTTTCCCTCCTCTCCCTCCCAAGGACAACCTGTCACAGGTCCTGCCTCCTTGGTTGGAAAATGGTATAGCACGAAGGGCGGCTACGTATTCCAATTTTTCACCGACGGAAAAATGAAATCCTATTCCCTCACCCCCGGCTTCTACGAATACGATGCCGTTTCCGAGGGTGAATACACCTATGTTGACCGTCTTTTGACGGTGACTCTGTCGGACGGAAGCACGCTTTCTTCTAAGCTGACCTCCACCGACAACGGCTTTAAGATGATCGCCGATTCGCAGGAGCTGACCTTTACCCCTGTTGATGAATTGCCCCCTGAACACGTCTCCCTCACGCATCCCGACTACGAGGAAATGGTGAAGGATCATCCCCTCGCCGCCACCTCGCTCACGGGGAACACCATCTCGGCCGCTGAGCTGTATCAGAAGGCGTTGGAGTCGATCCAAACCACCTATTGGAGCGAGCTTCCCTCCTCCAGCCTTATAAAGGTCACCGAGGGAACGGTTGCCGAGGGCGACCGCTTGAACATCAACTATCAGGGACTTTTGGACGGCGTTGCCTTTGAGGGCGGCACCGCGACGGGAACCGACGTGACCGCGCGCGACGGCACAGGCAT
>JAZSKO010000084.1:0-17441 GCA_045534875.1 Eubacteriales bacterium
TAAAAGAATGTCCCTGCACAACGTGCAGGGGCGTTCTTTTATCGTGCGAGGTTTGTATTCGATCCCATGCAAGGATGCAAAGCTTGCTTTGCATCCTGCGAGGAACGCGCGGCTTCGCTTGCTTTCCGATTTTCGCCGCACGTTCCCGCGCGTTTGGGTTCAGAATCCCATATCTCACCCCAAAAAAACGACAAGTCACTTTGACTTGTCGTTTTTTATCCAAGCCGCAGGCTTGGCATATCATCGCCGCACGAAGTGCGGTGTATATCATCAGCCCTTCGGGCTGGATCTCATCACGCGCCAGCGTGTATTTCCCTGCGGCTTGATGATATCCACGGCTTCGCCGTGATGATATACCGCAACAAGTTGCGGATGATATACACGCCTTTCGGCGTGATTGGCGCGTTTGGGTTCAGAGTCCCATACGAATCAATCGTACTCCCCCCAAAACGCCAGCGTTTCGCTTTCGTAGAGGACGGGGTCGGTGTAGTAGCTCATGCCGTGGTCGGCGCCCGGGACGATCACCAGTCGCTTGGGGGCATGACAGCTTTTGTAGTTTTCGTAGGTCATCTCCACGGGGACGAAGGAATCCTCTGTCCCGTGGACAAAAATGATGGGTCGCTTGTTCTCCCGAAGCGCCATGGCCACCGAATAGCTATCCGAGGCGTGGCGGATCTTGCGGCGGCAAAGATCGTTCGCCGCGGCGGAATAGAGACCGTAGGGGATGTGCAGATTGTTCTCCACGACGTGCTTCCAGATGGCGCGGGGCGAGGTGAAGCCGCAATCCGCCATGATACCGCGCACGTTTTTGGGAAGCGTGAGCCCTGCCGTCATGAGGACCGTGGTGGCTCCCATCGACACGCCTGCCAAGTAGACGGGGAGTTCCTTCCCTGCCCGACGGTTCACCCAATGTACCCATTCCAAGCAATCGTAGCGCTCCAAAAGACCAAATCCCATATAGTCGCCGCCACTGTTGTTCTGTCCTCTTTGCTCGGCAAACAGGATGCTGCATCCGTTCCGATGCCAAAAATCCGCGATCGTTCCGAAATCACGCGCCCATGACGAGCGCCAGCCGTGCATGGCTACCAGCACGCGCTTCGCTCCCTCGCAGGGATACCAATGTCCAACCAGACGGATGCCGTCACGGCTGACGATCTGCACCTCCTCCAAGTCCATAGCTTCCAGCTCCTGCGCCGCTTTGTCGATGGTCTCCAAAAAGGCCATCTGCTCGCTCGAGCCCTTCAATTTCGTTCGCTTTTGCTCCATTTTGCGAGGCGTTTGCCGATCCAGTGCCAAATTGACCAAATAATGTGTGGTCAGATACGCCGAGGCCAAGCCTGCCCCGACCGCCGCCACCGCCGCGCTGATCCAAATTTTCTTTTTCATTGTGTTCTCCTTTTCACCGAATTGATCGCCCGTTTGCCGAGGTCCCCCTTACAGGATTCCCTTTTTCTTCCAAGCTCATACGGTGCAGTCCTCTCTTTTGAGATAGCGGGCTCTATGACAGTATTATACCATATTTTTCCGCGATTTGCAAGAGGAAGCGAGAGATCTTACGGAAACCGACTGTCGTTGATGATGGCAAAGATATACGAGCTTCCGCGCACCAGCTTGGTGATCTGACTGACCTTAGTTGGACGAAGCTCCAATGCCTTTTCAAAATCCGTGATCGGAATATTATAGGGGCGTCTGTCGCAGATGCGGATGGCATATTCCCCCATCAACGTATAGGAAAAAGGAATTCCTCGGACGGTATGAAAGGTCTCTCCCTCCCACTTTTTCAGGTTACTGACAAGCGCTTGATTCATCGGTACTGTCTCCTCCTCTGTTTTCTTTTCATAACAAATTCCCGATCTGATGTGGACACCGTCGGGTGTGTAGCCCCAGCGTTTCAGCCGTTTGATCCGCTTTTCCTCGCTTTCGCCATCGCGTTTTTGCTTGATGGCATTCCAAGTGCCTTGTCGCGCTTGGTGCATTTTGATGGTCTCTTGCTCTGTTTTTTCCCGTAATCGTTCCAATAGAGGCTTCTTTTCCACAGATCGACGCCGCTCTCTTGCTTGACAGACAAGGAAAACGGGAAAGAGAAACAGAAACAAGACGGTGGATGCGGCATCGAGACGAGGTCGGGAATAGCCCCGACCGATGCCTCGTTGGTTGGAAAAAGATGCGCGACCGCTCATGATATTTCAAAAGCGATCACAGCCGATACTGCACGCAGAACGTGGACGAATAGCCGCTTGCCGTTTCGTGCAGGACGGTATCTCCCTCGTTCATGCATTGCTTCATCGCATTGCAAACGGCAGGCATACGGCTTTTCAATCCCATGGCCTTGTGGATGTCGTTCGCTTTCAGATCAAGGAGTGTGATTCCCTTTCGAATGGCTTCCTGCTTCAAATCGAGAATGTACTGCTTGATCTCCACGATCCCCGGTTGCTTCTTGCTCGGTTCCTCCTGTTCAGCCAAAAGGGCTTCCACCTTTTCCTCCAAGGTTTTCACGCGAACGAGCAGATCCAGAATGATTTTTTCGTATTCCATATGGCATATCCTCCTTTGTTGGTAGCCCTATTATAACACAAAAACTATAAGTTGTCAATAGTTTTCTTATAGTTTTTTTATTTTTTTTTGCTAAATCAAAAAAGCACCTGCTCTCGCAGGTGCTTTTTTTGATATACCAATACGCAGAAAAACAGATTGTAATGATTCTTGGCAAGTATCCTATTTATCCCTTTCTCTTTTCTAAAATTCTTTCTTTACATTCTTCCCAAGAACCCTCTATGAAAGCGTCCTTATAGAGTCTCATACCCATGTTGTCATTCATAAAAATGATAACCACATTGTTTTTCTCTTTTATCTTTTTGATGTTGCGGTATTGGAATCGCATAACGGAGGTATGATCTGTAAGAACGATCTCATCGTCCAAAAATTCCGTGGTTCGCGTCCATTCGGAAACGCCGTATGTTTTTGACAATGCTTTATAGCGGTTTGAGTAAAAAATTAATCGTGAGAAAAACAATCTGAAAACAGAAAGGACGGTGATGCAGATCGCAACACTCCAATTTAACAGCTCTCCGCCAACAAGAGAAAGAAGAACAATCAGGAAAAGCCCCATCGCCAAAACCACACACCAAAGAATGAACAAAATGACATTGGCCGCTCCCGGCAGGTGATATTCTTTTGCCCAAGACATCATTTCTTTTTTTGTCATTTTGTACTCGTTTTTCATATATCTCCCCCCTATTAATATCAATAAGCCAATTCGATCATGACATACTCATTTTCGGCGGTGTAGTGGAGCACCTCTCCGATCTTTCCGAACGCGACCTTCATCTCGGCGGTCACGTTTCCGCTTCCGTCCTTCATGGCGTAGACCTTGATCAGTCCCAGCTTTTCCTTTCTGAGCTCGGCGCGATCCATGTCGATGATGCTCCGAATGTAGGTTTCGGGAACGATGCTCAGGAAAAAGTCGTATTGCTCCTGATACTCGGACAAGGGCAATTCGGTTGCCACCTCAAGGTAATTCTCGTCGAAGGTGATCTTGGTCAGGGTTTGGGCGTTGACATTCACCCGATAGACCTCCCCCTCCTTGAAGCCCTTGAACTCTCCCACCACGGTGTCAAACTCAAATTCATATCCGTTGACAAGGTAGTCGATGTCGATATCGACCGCCTGTGCGCCGTTTCGGTAGAGCGTGTAGCTACCGTTGTCATCACTGCTCTTTTCGATCAGCTTGCCCAGCGCATCCTGCTCCGCATCGGGCGCGGCGTCGGAATAGACATAGCCTTTCAGCTCATCGGGGACGTAAGGGTTGGAGTCATAACTGAAGATCCACATCTCGGTTGTGTGCTCGGTTGGGTAGAGGGTGACGGCGCGAAGCTCGCTGTGGATCTGCGTTGCGTCATCCGAGCGCATATAGGAGTACAGCGTGGAGTTGTCCTTTTGGATATATTCCATCGGAAGCGCGCCGTTGAACAGGGCGTGCGTGCCGCCGCTCGTTCGCTCCAAGATCGCGGAGAGGGCTTGGTCGTACGTCAGGGTACGGAGCTTTGGAGCATAGGTATCGTAGAAGACCGTTCCCTCTTTGTAGATCTTTTCGTTGGTGTCGTCGATCAGGACGTTGACGCCGTCAAGCTGCATGAGGGTATAGCGTCCGTCGGGGATGCCGGTTCCGGCATCATTCCCCTCAAAGAAGTAGGTCAACACCGTACCGTTTTCCACGGTGTAGCTTCCCATGCTGTACCCCGTGGTCATATCGACCCCCGGGAACCATTGGGCCATCCAGCGCAGCATATCCGACGGCTCTTTTTCGTAGGTCATGAACCAGTTGGGGCTTTGGGTGTCCATCTCCAAGAGATAGTTCTCGTAGTCCTCCGCCGTACGGGTGGGCTCTTGGTCGGCGGTGATGTAGGTCCATTCGCCGTCGTGCAGGTTTGCGTAGGTGTAGATGATCGCCGCGCTTGCCACGATCACCACCAAGGTGAGGATGGGCAGGAGCAAGCGCGAGAGCAACAGGCTGGCGGCGGACGGATGCTTGCGATCCAGCAGGCTCTCGTCATTGAGCACAAGGCATCTTATCTGCTTATTTTTCCACGGCAGGTGGCTCTGCGTGATCGTTTGCTCTGCCTCGATCGCGCATTCGGGATTGGTGCAGACGTGGTAGGTGTCTTTGTATCCTACGCTTTCATAAATGCCCTCTCGGCTGACGTTTTGCGAGCCGTCGCTGTACGTCGTGGTGGTGATCTTCTCTCCCACCTTTTGCCGACTGAAACGGGTGCGCTGTCTTGCGACAAAGCGCGAGCCGCAACGAGGACAAGTTGCAAAGCCTTCCTCTCTCGCCTCTTTTTTGTATTCGTGCATATAGGCAAGCGGCCACCGACGACGAAACGCCCGAAACAGACCGAAGCCCATCATGATCAGCGCCAGAGGAACGAACACGGCATACCATGCCGCCTTCATCCCTCTCGCCGCCATGGGATTCATGATCCACGCAAAAAGGGATGGTGCGGCAAAGAGCATGACTGCCAAAAGGATACCATAGAGAATGCATCGCCGAATAAACACGGAATTGTCGGGTCTACCAATCATTTGCTTAACTTCTTTCATGATTGTTTCCTTTCCTTTTATGGTGTTGTTGGGGTATTCGGGGATCGCGAGGGAGGGTTTCCCTGTTTTCATTATAGCATACGGAAAACCGAATTGCAAGAGAGATTGGAAAATTTGTTATCTACCGGTTTTCGGAAATAACTTGACAAAGGCGCGCTTTCGTGATAAAATAAAGAAACGATCGTATTCCACCGATTCGTGGGCATGTGCGAAGAAATTTCGCCGCGCCCACTCATTCGCGGGCATGTGCGAAGAAATTTCGCCGCGCCCGCTCATTCGCGGGCATGTGCGAAGAAATTTCGCCGCGCCCGCTCATTCGCGGGCATGGCGAAATTGGCAGACGCGTAAGATTTAGGATCTTATGTTTATACGTGCAGGTTCAAGTCCTGTTGCCCGTACCAGAAAAAAGCCTAACGCGATTGCGTTAGGCTTTTTTCAACGAAATTCGCCTTCGGCGAGTGAAATATGGCTTCGCCATGGGAAATAGCTACGATGTGAAATCTTTGCTTCGCAAATGTGAAGGGCGAATTTCATTTCACATCGAACGGAGCCGCAGGTGGCGTGAGATATTTCACCATTTTCGTAAGAAAATTATTTCACATTCACCGCAGGTGAATATTTCACTGAATACATGGGTTGCGTTTTTATGCTATGAGCCCAAAAATCTCCCTGAATCCTGTTCAGGGAGTTTTTTCTATCTTCCCTTTCTGTTTTTTCAAAAAATCCTTGCAAAGTCATTTACAAACCGCGAAAGGCGTGTTATAATAATAGTGTATAGAAATCTTGAAGAACGGAATGGTGCTTGACATGACAAACAATCCTTGCAATGCAATCGGCGATCTTTTGGAGTATGCGGTTCGGGTGGGGCTGGCAAATCCCTTGGATCGTGTTTTTTTCACCAATCGTCTCATGGGCGCTCTCGGCGTTTCCGCCTTTGAGCCTGATCGAGAGCCGATCTCGGATCGTCCCTTGGAGGACATCCTTTCGGAGCTTTGCGACTACGCCGTGGCGAATGGTGTGATCCCCGACAACGGCATCACGGGGCGCGATCTCTTTGATACCGAGCTGATGGGTATTCTTACGCCTCCCCCCAGCACCGTGATCGCGGAGTTTGAAAAGCGGTACGCCGTCTCCCCCGTGGAGGCCACCGACTACTACTATGCTCTGAGCTGTCATTCGGATTACATACGCACCTATCGCGTGAAGAAGGACCGCAAATGGCTCTACACGGGAAAATTCGGAACGCTGGACATCACCATCAACCTTTCCAAGCCCGAAAAGGATCCCAAGGCCATTGCCGCCGCCAAAAAGCAGAAGCAGTCGGGCTATCCCAAGTGCGCCATCTGCCGTGAGAACGAGGGCTATTCGGGTAGCCTGACGCAGGCGGCAAGACAATCTCACCGCATCATCCCCATCACCATGGCAGGGCAACCCTGGTATCTGCAATACTCTCCCTATGTCTACTACAACGAGCATTGCATCGCGCTGTCTGCCGCTCACGTCCCCATGAAGATCGACCGCAGTACCTTTGTCAAGCTCCTCGACTTCGTCACGATCTTCCCTCACTATTTCCTCGGCTCGAACGCCGATCTTCCCATCGTGGGAGGCTCGATCCTCACCCACGACCATATGCAGGGCGGTCACTATACCTTCGCCATGGAGCGCGCCGATGTGGAGATCCCTCTCACCTTTGCCGACTTCTCGGATATTCGCGCGGGCATTCTGAACTGGCCCATGTCGGTCATTCGTATCACGGGGGCTTGCAAGGAGCGTCTGATCGAGCTGGCTGACCGCATCCTCACCGCTTGGAGAGGGTATTCCGATCCCTCGGTCGGCATTCTCGCCGAGACCGACGGAGAGCCTCACAACACCATCACGCCCATCGCGCGCCGTCGCGGCGACGATTACGAATTGGATCTCGTCCTGCGAAACAACCTCACCACCGAGGAGCATCCGCTCGGCGTATTCCATCCGCATGCCGACAAGCACAACATCAAGAAGGAAAACATTGGTCTGATCGAGGTCATGGGTCTGGCGGTGCTTCCTGCCCGTCTCAAATCCGAGATGGAGCAGCTTGCCGTCTGCCTTGCCGAGGGACGCGATCCCGCCGACAGCGAGACCCTTGCCAAGCACAAGGCTTGGGTGGATTCCTTCGCTTCCAAATACGACTTCCAAAAGGAGAACGTCACCACCATTCTGGAACAGGAGATCGGACGCACCTTCGAGGGAGTTTTGGAGGATGCCGGCGTTTACAAATGCACCCCCGAGGGTCGGGAGGCCTTCTTGCGCTTTACCGCCACCCTGTAATCCCGTTTTGGAAAGGATCTTTGTTCCATGAAAAAGAATCTCAAAGCTTGTATTCCCCAGATGCTCTACGAAAAGCCGTCCTGCATTCTGGATATGAACGATTTTCAACGTATCGAGGAATGGGGGATGCGTCCCGACCTTCGTCACACGCGCTCGGCTCACGTGACGGCCGAGTGGGATTTTTCCGAGGATCTGCAAATCCGCATTCCGCTCCCCGATCCCGATCTTTCCCCCTACCGCTTCCTCACCTTTTCGCTCTTTGCCCAAAATGGCGAGGGCGGCTCCTTCCATCTTCGCTTTGAAAGCGATCGGGAGATGGGTGGCGAGAGCGGCTACACCGTTATGCTTCCCATCTGTCGCAACGGCTGGAACGATTTTCGCTTGGAGCTTCCCTTCCTGCAAGCCAAGGGAGACGTGCAGGGCTGGGAGCATATTCGCGCCATCGTGCTTGATTGCGTGATCGGTGGACAGGCCAACAGCACCGCCACCGTTCTGAGCTTCGACAGCCTGTTCGCTTGGGTGCAGGACGCGCCTCGTCTCTATATGCAGATGCCCGAATTGAAGGGCGCGGCTCTCTTTTCCAAAACCGCGCCGTACGCCATTGTCGACAGAAAGCGCCTTCCCATCGCTCCCGATGCCGATCCCGACGCCCGTCCCTTTGAGGAGGGTGGATTGCTTTGGCTTCCGATGTCGGCGGTCGCGGCGGTCCTCGGTCACAAGGCGGTTACGGACAACAAGGCCTTCACGCTCTCCTTTACCTACCGCAGACGCGCCTATACCTTCTACGGAAACTCCGACCGTTGTCTTGTCGACGGTGAGGAGGCAACGCTCCCCTTCCGTCCTGCGGTTCGGGGTGGAATGCTCTTTTTCCCTGCCAATTATCTGCGCGATTTCTTCCATTGGAGACAGATCTTCACCGATCGCACGGGGCTGATCCTGCTTTCCAATCGTAAAAATGCCTTCGACAGCAAGCGGGACGAGCCGATCCTTTGGAAGCTGAACGCCGAGATCACGCTGGCACAGCCCTCGGCCGAGGAGATCCTCTCCGACCTGCACCGCTTCGTGCCGAATCCCGATCGGGGACGCCTTTTGCTCTCTCCCGATGAATGGATGGCAAAGCGTCGGCTTGCCAAGACCGACGACACCTTGAAGGGGCTGCTGGATGCTGTCAAGGCGAAATTCGGTAAGAATTCGGAGGCATATCTTGCCTCGCCCGTCCTCTCCGACGGAGTTTCTCTTTCGGATCGTCTTGATACTTTGATCGCGCGCACCGTCTCCTTCGCCGCGCTTTTCCGCATGACGGGAGACAAGCTCTACGCACGCCGCGCGCTGGATGAATGCGCCGCCGCATCCGATCGCTCCGATTGGGAGGCCGATGTCTCCATGCTCACCGCCGCCAAGACGGGACTTGCCGTCTCGCTGGCCTATGACTGGTGTCACACGGCTTGGAGCGAGGGCGAGAAGGCTCGCGTTGAGAGAGCCCTGCTTCGGTATCTGATGCGTCCCGGCGTGGAGTGCTATCTCGGTCGTCGCCCCATGTGGAGAGTCGATTCCTCGACCTCTGCCGTGATCAACTGCGGTCTGTTGGCATCGGCGCTCGCGCTTGCCGACATCTACCCCGAAACGGCTCTGCGTATCCTGCGTCACGCGCCCTCCAATCTTTCCCATTGCTTTGAAGTCTACGCTCCCGACGGTGGATACTCCGAGAGCGTTGTTGGTTGGGAAAAGGCGACGCGCGCTTTGGTTTTGTCGATCGCTATGCTGGAAAGCGCAACCGGTCGCGACTACGGCTTTTCGCGTCTGCCCGGCTTCCTTGCCACGGCTCTGTTCCCGATCTACACTGAGACCGCGTGCGGCGCTTGGAACTATCACGCCGTATCCGACGCGCCGATCGACACCGCCGTTCACGGTTGGTTCTCGCGCCGCTTACAGGATACATCCCTCTCTTGGCTTCGTCAGAACGCGCTCCTTTCCAAGCGGAAGGAGGCGAATGTGCTGGATCTTGTCTGGTATGCCTCGGTCGATCCCGAGGACGCTCCCTCCTTCCCTCTCGACGCGCTCTACCGCAAGGCAGGCTTGGTGGCTCTGCGCGCGGGCTTTGGAAACGAGGACACCCTCCTTGCCCTTCACGGTGGACACAACCACACCCCCGGCGGCGAATTGGATGCCGGAAGCTTCCTGTTGGAAATGGGCGGTCAACGCTTCTTTGCCGAGACGGGTGGGTGCGAGGCTCTGCCTCGGATGCTCCGTCAACGCGCCGAGGGACAGAACACCCTCGTGATCGATCCCGTGTCCGAGCCGATGCCCGACCAGAACCCCGAGGCTCTGGCCGCGATCGTGGAGGCGCGGAGCGCGCAGGGACACGCCTACGCCGTGGTGGACATGACCTCCACGAGCGATGCCCTGATCCGAGCAAAGCGCGGCATCCTGTTGACCTCTGACCGCACAGTGGCGGTGATCCAGGATGAATTGACGCTCGCCACATCTGCCACGGTCCTTTGGAGCGCCTACACACGCGCCACGGTCAAGCATATCAGCGCGCGCACACTGATCTTAGAGCAAAACGGCGTTTGTCTGCTTTGCAAGCTCTGCGGCGCGGGCTCTGCTAAATTCCAGATCTCGCCTGTTGGTGAGAGCGGCTTCTCTCGCCTGACGGTGGAGGCCTCCGCCGACGGGAAATTCCGCATGGCGGTTGCCTGCAAGGTGTTTGCCGAGGGCGAGGATCGCACGCAAAAGCTTTACGAATGTCGCCCCATGAGCACATGGGCGATCTGATCCCATCAAAGAGACCGCCGAGATGCAGGTTTTGCATCTCGGCGGTCTCTTTGTTTGCTCGGTCGATCACGGAGCATAGACGTATTTTTCGGGGGTGGGGTCAAGGAAGAACGCAGTCAGCTCGGCGTCGCTGACGATCTGCGTCAGGTCCTCGACGCTTCCCTGATAGAAGGTGGAGGTCTTGCCGAGCTTGGTGCTGTCACACAGCAAAATATGCCGCGCGGAGTTGGCAAGCATCAAATTTCGCACAGCCACCTCCTCGTCGTAGCAATCGTAGAAACGGCCGTCGGCGCCGAGTGCCTGTACCGAAAAAAGACAGACGTCGGCGTGGATATTCCGCAGAAAGGCCTGCGCGTGCTCTCCCACCAGAACCGAACGGTTTTCACTCGAAAGGACGCCACCCGTGCAGTAGGCCTTCACATCGTAGCTTGACAACAAACTCATGGCGTCGATGTTGTTGGTGACCACCGTGATCCCGCCAACCTCCACCAAGCGCTCCGCCACGAAATAGGCCGAGCTGGAGCCGTCGAGAAACACCACGTCGCCGGGGTTCAACAGCTCCACCGCCGCCTTGGCGATCTGCTTTTTGAGAGTGCAATTCTCATGGCTTCGCAGATCAAAGGGGATGCGTTTGCCCGTGGATTGCGCCAACCGCACGCCACCGTAGCTTCGGATCACCAAGCCTCGGTTTTCCAGATTTTTCAGATCTCTGCGAATACTCGACGGGCTGATGCAGGTCTTTTTCGCAAGGTACTCCACTGTTGCGTACTCGGTTTGCGACAAGAGCTCTAAGATCTCGTCCTCGCGCTCACATTTATACATACGATCCCTCCCGGTTGCGTAATGATGCGTATTTCTGCGTTTATTTTATCACTTTTTGCGTAATTTGTAAAGGGGGTTGCCGAAAAAAAGTGGATTTTCTCCGAAATCCTCGCTTTGGAAAAATATTTTTCGGAAGGGGTAGATTTTTTTCTCTTTTTGTGGTAAAATAGACAGGATAAATTTAGAAGCAGAAAGAAGCCGAACATGAAGATTGTTTTCTTTGACATGGAATTCGCGAACGGGAAGATCCCCGGCTCGGTCTACTCCTTGGGATACGTGCAGACCAACCAAGCCTTCAAGCTCACCGAGCCGCAGACCGATCTTTTGATGAACCCCGACTGCCCCTGGAACGATTACGTTCGTTCCCATATCTTGGCATACCCCATGCGCGTGGTGCGAGAGGCCTCCCTCTTTCCCGCCTACTACAAGCGCATCAAGCGGTTGCTCTGCAAGGCGGATCTGGTGGTCGGCTTTTCGGTGAAGAACGACACCACCGCGCTCTATCGCGCCTGCCAGCGCTATGATCTCAAGCCCTTACAGTTCTCCTGCTTGGATATGGAGCGGCTTTGCAAGGCCTTGAAGGATCATCCCGAAGCGCACGGACTGAGCGGCTTCGTTCGCGCCTATTGCGGCATCAATCCCGACAATCAGCACCGCAGTGACGGCGACGCCTATGCCACGATGTTGCTCTTGAAGGAGATCTGCCGTTTGCACGAGATCAACCCGAAGAAGATCAAAAAGGAGTGGGCGCAGTTTTTCGTTGCCTCGGGTACGCCCGAGGAGCCAAAGTCCGAGAAAAAGAAGCCGCGCGGCAAAAAGCCTGCAACCGACGAACAAGCGACCTCTCAAACCACCGAGAAGAAGCCTGACGGTGCAGCTCCCGTGTCGGGGCAAGCCGCAGATACTCAAAAAGCAGGAGATGCTCCCAAGAAGCGCAGACGTCGCCGCAGACATGGACGCGGCGGTCAACGCATCACACAGCCGCCCACGTCTCCCTCCCCCGCACCGACCAACGCAGGCAAGCCCAAGCGCAAAACGCTTCCGCCTGCGAAAAAAGGGACGGACTAAAAACGAATTCTTCCATCCAAAAGAAGATTCTACCACGTACGATTGTTTTCGAAACGTTTTTAGCCGCTTTCTTTTGACACCGTAGGCGCAAAAGAAAGCTTGCAAAGAAAACGCCATGGGGTTATTTCGCCCGTTGCGACGGGCGAGGAGGGCTCCGCGCCCTCCACCGCGCAAGCTTTTTGAAGAAAAGCACACGCGCAAGCGCGCTAACCAAAAACTTTCAAAAATCCGCCGATGAGCTTTTGCTCATCGGCGGTTCGTTTGTTATGTCTCTTGTTTGGTTTGCGGTACGGTCGTGTATTCTTTTCCGAACAGCAATGTGACCGCCTTTTCCATCTCGTTTGGCATGGGGCAAAACAGGTGCAATTCCTCTCCGCTCACGGGATGCCGAAAATGCAATTCCCCTGCGTGGAGGCATTGTCCTTGGATCAGCGTTCGATGCCGTCCCTCAAACTGGGTGCGGTCGCCTCCGTAAACGGGATCTCCCAAGAGCGGATGCCCGATCGACGCCATATGCACGCGGATCTGATGTGTCCTTCCCGTTTCCAAACAGCACCGCAGAAGCGTAAAGCGCGCGCCGTCTCCCACGCCTCTTGCCAATACCGACCAGTGCGTGATCGCCTCTCTCGCGCCTGCCGCGTCTCCCTTGACCACCGCCATGCGCTTGCGGTCGATGGGATGTCGGGCGATGGGGGCGTTGACCGTCCCCGCATCCTCCTGGAAGTCTCCGATCGCGATGGCGTAGTAAACGCGGTCGATCCTGTGTCCTTTTAACTGCTCGGAGAGCGTCAGGTGCGCGGCGTCGTGCTTTGCCACCACCAACAGTCCCGACGTGTCCTTGTCGATGCGATGCACGATCCCGGGTCGGATCACACCTCCCACGCCCGACAGCGTCGCTCCGCATCGGTACAACAGGGCGTTCACCAGCGTTCCCGTGGGATTCCCCGCTCCCGGATGCACCACCATGCCACAGGGCTTGTTGACAACGATCACGTCCGTGTCCTCATACACCACGTCCAAGGGGATATCCTCGGGCTGTGCCTCGGCAGGCTCGGGCTCGGGAAGCGTTATTTCCACCACATCCCCTGCTCGGAGCTTGTAGTTCTTGGCGACGGGACGGCCGTTGACCACCGCGTCCCCCTCCTCGATCAGCCTCGCGGCCGCCGAGCGACTGACGTCGGCCATCTCCGAAACGACCAGATCCAACCGTTTGCCTGCCTCGTTTGGAGATGCCGTCAGGCAGAGAGAACCGCTTTCATTCTCCATCGGTGGCGTCCTCCTGCCCATCCTCGGTGTCGGTCGGCTCAGCCGCCTGTTGCTTCTTCTTTTCTCTCTTGCGGGCGAGCTCGTCTCGAATGATCTCGCGCAGATAGTAGACGATCAGGATCCCTGCCCCGACCGTGACGAAGGAATCCGCCACGTTGAACACGGCAAAGTTGACAAGGGTCACGTCGATGAAATCCACCACGTAGCCGAGTGCTATGCGGTCGATCATGTTTCCGATCCCGCCTCCCACGATCATGGCGTACGCCACCTTGGCCCACATGCCCTCCTTACAGAAGCCAAACAGATAGACCGAGATGCCGAGAATGGCCACGGTGGAAAAGACCATGAAGACCCACCTGTGTTGGCTGAGCATGCCAAAGGCGGCTCCCTCGTTTTTGACGAAGGTGAAATGGAGTACATCCTTCCACAGGGGGAACGACTCCCACTCCTCCAAATAGATCACGGTGAGCCATTTGGTGAGCTGATCCAAGCCGATCACCGCAAGGATGATCCCTGCCAAGAGCGTGGGGATCATCCATTTCGGGCGACTTTTGCAATCTGTCTTTTTCATCAAAGCTCCAAAATCTTGCGGCAACGCTCGCACAGGAAGCCGCCGTCCTCGGTCTTGATTCCCTGCTCGGAATAGCTCCAGCAACGGTCGCACTTGCATCCGTCTGCCGGCTCGACCAACACACCTACGCCGGACGCGCCCTCGGTGTGCGCTCCCTCGGGAGCGGCGCCCTGATCAAGCGTAACGCCCGACACGATGAACACGGTGTTGAGCTCCTTGCCAAAGCCCTCCAAAAGGGCGATCAGATCGGCATCGGACGTGTAAAGGGTGATCTTTGCCTCCAAGGACTTACCAACCATCTTTTCGGCTCTGGCAAGCTCCAAGGCCTTCATCACGTCGTCTCTCATCTCAAACAGACGGTCCCAACGAGCGCGTACCTCGGAGAAGGTCAACGCCTCGTCGTAGGCAGGAAGGTCGTTGAGGAACACGCTCTCCTTCACGTCTCCCTCGGCGTGCGGGATCGCTTGCCACATCTCCTCGGCCGTAAAGGTCAAAACAGGTGCCAACAGACGGATCAGGCCGGAGAGAACGAAATACATCGCGGTCTGTGCCGCGCGGCGAGCCTCGCTGTCTGCGCGCTCGGTGTAAACGCGATCCTTGGTGATGTCAATATAGAGCTTGGAAAGCTCGGTGGTGCAGAAGTTTCCGATCTCGTGGTAGATGATGTGGAACTCGTAGTCGTCGTAGGCGCGGCGAACGGCGGCGGTGAGATCGTTCATCTTGGAGATCATCCAACGGTCGATCTCGGGCAGAGTCGAGAGGGGCAGCATATCGCGGTTGGGATCGAAGTCCGCAAGATCCGCGATCAGGATGCGTACGGTGTTTCGGATCTTACGGTAAGCATCCGAAAGCTGACGGAAGATGGGATCGGACACGCGCACGTCGACGCGATAGTCGGAGGATGCCACCCACAAGCGAACCAGATCGGCTCCGTACTTGGCGATCATATCCGAGGGATAGATGCTGTTTCCGAGCGACTTGTGCATCGCCTTGCCCTCGCCGTCCACGACCCAACCGTGGGTGAGGACCGTCTTGAAGGGCGCGATCGGCTGATCACCCGCTCCAACGGCGGTGAGCAGGGAGGATTGGAACCATCCTCTGTACTGGTCCGCTCCCTCCAAGTACATATCAGCCGGCCATTTTGCCCCCTCTACGTCCTTGATGACTGCAAAGTGGGAGGATCCGGAATCGAACCAACCGTCCAGCGTGTCGGTCTCCTTGGAGAAGTGCTTGCCGCCGCAATGCGGGCAAGCGAAGCCTGCGGGGAGAAGCTCCTCGGCCGCGGCCTCATACCAACGGTTGGAGCCGTACTCGCCAAAGCAAGCCGAAACCGCCTCGATGGTCTCCTCGGTGCAGATCGGCTTCTTGCAATCCTCGCAGTAAAACACGGGAATCGGCAAGCCCCAATGACGCTGACGCGAGATGCACCAATCGGCGCGGTCACGCACCATCTGCTTGATGCGCTCTCCTCCCCATTCGGGAAGCCATTGCACGCCCTCGCAGGCCTTCACGGCGTTCTCCTTGAAGGCATCCACCGAGCAGAACCACTGGGGGGTCGCGCGGAAGATGATGGGCTGCTTGCATCTCCAACAGTGGGGATACTCATGCTCCAGCTCCTCGCTGGCCAAGAGCGCTCCGCTCTCCTTCAGATCGGCCAAGATCGCCGTGTTGGACTCGTCATAGCGCAGTCCTGCGAAGCGTCCTGCCTCCTCGGTCTGGTATCCTCTGTCGTCCACGGGAACGAGGGGCGGAAGCTTATAGCGACGGCAGGTGATGTTATCATCCGCGCCGAAGCCGCCTGCGGTATGCACGCATCCCGTACCGCTCTCCATGGTGACGTAGTCTGCTACGACCACCAGCGAATCGCGATCCAAGAAGGGATGCTGTGCCGTCATATACTCAAAGTCCTGTCCTTGGAAGGTGGCAAGGATCTCGTAGGACGCGATATCAGCCGCCTTCATGGTCTTCTCGCAGAGAGCCTCTGCCAGAATGTAGGTCTCTCCGTTGTCTGCCTTGGCCAGCACGTAGCTCTCCACGGGATTGAGCGCGATGGCTTGGTTGCCGGGAAGCGTCCACGTGGTGGTGGTCCAGATCACAAAATAGGTCTTATTCTTGTCGCAGATGCCGTCGAGCTTGCCCGCGTCATCCTTGACTTGGAATTTGACATAGATCGAGGTGCAGGGATCGGTCTTGTACTCGATCTCTGCCTCGGCCAGAGCCGTTTCGTCGTTGGGGCACCAGTACACGGGCTTCATGCCCTTGTAGATGTAGCCGCGACGGTACATCTCTCCGAACACCTTGACCTCTCTCGCCTCAAAGGAGCGGTTCATGGTCAGGTAGGGCTTCTCCCAGTCGGCCGTGACGCCAAGCCGCACGAACTGGCTCATCTGACGGTCAACAAAGTCCTGCGCAAAGGCATGGCAGGCGGTGCGGAACTCGGGAATCGACATCTTCTTGCGGTCCAGCTTGTTCTTCTTGATGATAGCCGACTCGATGGGCATTCCGTGGTTATCCCAGCCGGGGGTAAAGGGGACGTGGAAGCCGCCCATGCTCTTGCTCTTGTTGATGATGTCCTTTAAGATCTTGTTCATGGCGGTTCCCATGTGGATGTCGCCATTCGAGAAGGGAGGGCCGTCGTGCAGGACGAACAGGGGCTTCCCTGCTCCCCCCTCCTGCATTCTCTGATAGAGGTCGATCGACTCCCAGTATTTCAGCATATCCGGCTCTCTCTGCGGCAGGTTTGCGCGCATGGGGAACTCGGTGGTCGGGAGATTCAGGGTTGAGGTGTAATCCTTTGCCATTTTTGTCTTACTCCTGTCTTTGTATTTTGGAAATTGGTTACGAAATCAAGGTATCTTGGATCAAAAAAGAAAACGCCTCACAGCTTCTGCCATGAGACGGATCAATCCGCGGTACCACTCATTTTCGCCGAAAACGGCGCACTTCGGTCGTTTCAACCGTTCGCTTTAACGCAGCTCTACGGATGCTCCTACTCGCCTCGGCTTTGGGCGCACCAACTCGGAAGGGATGCCGATTGAAAGCCTCGGATCGTCGGCTTCCACCACCGCCGACTCTCTGTAGACCCCTGACTTTCCGGTTCTTCGTCTTTGTTGTTCCGCATTAGTTTACCACATTTTTTGTCTTTTGTCAAGACGCTTTTTCTCTTTTTGCTTCCTATTTTCTTTTTTATGCTCCTTTTTTGGTCTCTTTTGTCTCTTTTTTTCTTGATTTTAGAATGAGAATTGTTCTCATTCTCTCTTTCGACAAAAGATAACAAAAAAAGCGGATTGGAAATATACTGTAAGCAGAGACCGTGCGGCAGATGCGCGCGATCTCTTTGAAAAAAGACAATCCAAAAGGAGACTCTACGTGATGTACCAACCCAATCGCTCGGTCCCGCGCCGTCGCTCGGATGACGAATTTCTCCGTCGCATGAGCTGTGCAATGACGGGACAAAGTATCCCCACGATGAACCCCTCCGCCCCCGAGGCAGAACGGCCTGCCCCGATGGAGCCGATGCCCGGCGCCCCCT
>JAZSKO010000087.1:0-12710 GCA_045534875.1 Eubacteriales bacterium
GGCTTGAAAATAGGCGATACACCGCGTGGTGTCCCATTTTTTCCCAAAGAGACGCTTCTGCTCGCGGATCTGCTCGGTCACCGACAGCTCTGCCACAGGCGCGAAGTCTCCGCTTCCGCGTCCCGAGCAATAGATGCATCCGCCTTCACCGCAGGTGCCATCGAGATTCGGACAGGAAAAGCCCGCGTCCAAGGGGAGCTTGGCCACCTTGCCGCCGAAGCGACGCTTCATGTAGTAGTCATAGGTTTGATACCGTTTGTTCGTGTTGCTGAACCGATAGGGGTTGGTCTCGCTCTGCGTCATGCGCCGCCCTCCTTTCCTTTGATAAAGAAGGCTGTCGTTTTCACGGCAGCCTTCTTTTATGGATTCGAATTAGCCAAGTCTCTTTTCCAACGCCGCGATCCGCACGCAGAGGGTGAGGATATCCATTGCCTTTTGCAGGGAATCCCCGTCCGGGAAGGTGGGGGCGATGCGGATGTTGCTGTCCTTGGGATCCTTGCGGTAGGGGTAGGTAGCTCCCACGGTGGTGAGCGTCACGCCTGCCTGCCGACAAAGCTCATACGTTCTCTTGGCGCATCCCTCGGGAACGAACAGGCTGACGAAATAGCCGCCGAGCGGATTGGTCCAGCGCGCCTCACCCGTCTCCGCAAGGTCGCGCTCCAAGGTGTTGAGCACCACCTCAAACTTGGGACGGATCAATTCCGCCAGAAGGAGCATATGACGACGGATGTTCTCGGCGTTTCCGAAGTAACGCACATGGCGAAGCTGATTGATCTTATCGAAGCCGATGGTCTGCGAGCCGATGATGGGCATGATCTGCGCCAGATTCTCTCGGGAGGCCGCCATGAGCGCAACACCCGAGCCAGGGAAGGAGATCTTGGAGGTGGATGCGAAATAGAAGACGCGGTTGCGGCAATCGTATGCCGAGCAAGCCTCGAAAATATCTGCCAGCGTATCCCTGCGATCGGGGTAGAGATCATGCACCGCGTAGGCGTTATCCCAGAAGATACGGAAATCCTTGGCGGCGGTCTTCATCGCGCCAAAGCGACGCACGGTTTCATCGGAATAGGTGATCCCGTCGGGGTTGGAATACTTGGGGCAACACCAGATTCCCTTGATGAGAGGGTCGCTTGCCACCAATCTCTCCACCTCGTCCATATCGGGTCCCGTCGGCGTCATGTCCACGGGGATCATCTCGATCCCGAGAGACTCACAAATGCCGAAGTGACGGTCGTAGCCGGGGACAGGGCAAAGGAAGCGGATCGCCTCCTCCCGACACCACGGACGGTCGCTGTCACACACACCGTAGAGCATGGCTCTGGAAACGGCGTCATACATCAGATTCAGGGACGAGTTGCCTCCGATAAAGAGCTCCTCCTCCTTCAAATCCAACAGCTCGGCAAACATTCTTTTTGCCTCGGGGATGCCGTCCAGCACGCCGTAGTTGCGGCAATCAAAGCCGTTTTCGGTGCGACAATCGGTGGAGGAGCTGATGCAATCCAGCATTCCCTGCATCAGATCGAGCTGCTTCGCGCCCGGCTTTCCTCTTGACAGATCCAGCGACAGCTTCTTTTCGCACAGCGCCTTGTATTCCCCTTGCAGCCGCTCAAGCTCCTGCGTCAGCTGCTCTCTGCTCATTTGTGAGAACTTCATTTCCGTTTCAAAAACCTTTCTGCTTTTCGTTCCTTCGCGCCAATGATACCTGTGAATGGCGCAAGGCTTACCCATACCCCGTCATTATAGCATATTCCTTCGAAAAATGCAATATGTTTTTGCAAATTTCAGGGGTCAATCTTTCATTTTTTTGTTTTTCGGTCGGTCTCAGACCAGAAAACAGCGAGTAGATTTGCAAGTTCCGTCGCTTTTGTTGCATATTGGAGGTGTGACCATTGCTCGGGAAGGAGGGTTCTGTACCGCGGCTCGGCGTAGCGATCGTCCATCAGCACAATCACGCCTCGGTCGTCCTCTCGGCGGATCAGGCGTCCTGCCGCCTGCAAGACCCGATTCATGCCGGGAAAGGTGTAGGCATAGTCATAGCCCGCCTCTCTCGTGCGGTCGTAATATTCTTTTAAGATGTTTCGCTCGTTGGAGATCCCCGGCAATCCCACGCCGACCACGCCGACACCGATCAATCGCTCGCCCGGAAGATCCACGCCCTCGGAGAACGAGCCGCCCAAAACACAAAATCCGATGCGTAAACGGTCATCTCCCGAAAAGGCGTCGAGGAAGCGGTCGCGTCTGGCGGCGCTCATGCCCCTCTCCTGCAAGACGGTCTCCACCTTCGGATTCTTCTCGCAAAAGATGGCGTGTACCTGCTCCATATAGTCGTAGGATGGGAAATAGAAGATATAGTTCCCCGCTCTGGCCGAGGCAACGGCGGCGATATGCGAGGCGATGCGCTTGGCGTTTTTCGCCCGATCCTCGTACCGCGCGCTGACTCCTGTCGCCGCCACCACGCAGACGTTTTTCGGATCGAAGGGCGACGGCAGGGAGAGCTTGATCGCCTCCTTGCCTCCGCCGAGCAGATCGGCAAAGTAGTCGATGGGGGTGAGCGTTGCCGAAAACAGGACCGACGCCTTGGCTTTTTTGAGGGTATTCTCCAACAGGCGCGAGGGATCGAGACAGATCAGGCGCACCGTGGTTTCTTCTCCGTTGACCTCGGCAAAGGTGAGGAATTGCGAATCGTAGAATTCGATGGCTCTCGCGTAGCGGCGAAGCATGACCGAAAGCCCCGTCAATGCGAGCTCCAGATCCTCTCCCCGATGCAGAAAGCTCCAACGATCCAAGTCGGCGCGTGCGGCGTTCACCGCCTCATCTACACGATAGAGGGGATTGGAGGAGAGATAGTAGCCCCGCTCGATGCCGTTCTCATCCTTGGTGATGGTATCGGCGCAAAAGGTGCGTACCCGCTCCAACTCCTTTTTGAGGGCATGGAGGCTTTCTTTGAGGGAGGTCGCCGTCTCGGTGGCATCCTCCGACAGGCAAAGGGCGTCCAGTGCGACCGATACCGTGCTTGCTGTCATCTCCGCGCTGTGCATCTGGCAGGCGCGGTCGGCCAGATTGTGCGCCTCGTCGACCAGAAACACGTAGCCATTCTCGGCGTCGTTCTCTTTTTCAAAGTAGCGACGGAGACGAATGGCGGGATCGAAGACATAGTTATAGTCGCAGATCACCACGTCGCAAAACTCGGACAGGGCAAGCTGAAGCTCATAGGGGCAGATTTCATACTGTCGGGCAAGCTCGACCACGGTGGAGCGAGGATAGCCGCTCTGACGGTCGAGAATGTCCTCTAAGGCCATCCGACACCGCTTGTGAAAGTCCTTGGCGCGTGGACAGGCATCGGGATTGCAATGTCCCGAAATGCCGCGCGGATCGCTTTTGGCCGCCTCGTTGACGCAAAGCGGATCCTTGGCGGTGAGGGTGATGGTTCGCAGGCGCGCCCCCGCCTCAAACAGGCTCGCCGCCGCGCGATAGGCCTCGGCGGCAGTGCTGGCCTTGGCCGTGAGATAGAAAATTTTGTCGCAATGTCCGTCTCCCAGCGCGCGTACGGCGGGATAGAGCGCGGAAAGCGTCTTTCCCGTTCCCGTTGGGGCTTGGATAAAGAGGCGTTTTCCTGCCTTGATGTCACGGTAGCATTCGCGGATCATCAGATCCTGTCCCCGTCTGACAGAGGAAAAGGGAAAGTGCGCGTGCTCGACCGACGCGATCCGCACAACGGCGCGTTCGCGCAGACGAGAGGCGCGCCACAAAACGCCCTCCAAAAGCGCCTCGTAGCGTTTTTTCAGATCGCAGGCTTGCCAAACCGAGGTCACGGTTCGGACAGCCCCGTCCTGCAAGCGCACCATCGTCAGTCTCACCTCGATCTGCCCGACCCCGTGTTTCTGACAAAGAAGGTGGGCGTAGACCAAGGCCTGTGCGGTATGAAAGGCGGTCGGCTCACGCAAAAAGGCGCCGCTCGACACGCTTTTGATCTCCTCAACGGCAAGTCGGTCGTCGCGCTCCCATACGCAATCGGCTCTCCCCTTGATAAAAAAGGAGACACCGCCTTGCGTGACGTGATCCTCGAGGGTGACCTCGGTGGAAAAGCCCTGCTCCACGCGATCCTGCAAGAGCCTGTGCGCTTCCCTGCCGAGCCTTGCCCGCTCGGCGGAATAGGGAGAGGCGGCACGCAGATCCAGATGCGGCGAGGCGGTCGCCTCGGCGCAAAGCTCTCTTACCGACAGGGCCACGTCGCCTGTCTTTCGGTCATAATTCACGCATACCCCTCCCTTCTCGTCATTTTTCTTTATTATATCACAATCCCCCTCTGCCGTCAATGAAAATTACCATATTTTTAGGGGTTCCCTTTTTGGTGAAACGGGATTATAATAGTAGTAACCGTTTACCGTCACCAAACCGTCAAGAAAAGGAGAATCTGCATGGAGCTGATACGGATCAACCGACAAAAGCTGAAAATCATGTTGACTCCCTCGGATATGACTCACTACCATTTGAACACGCAGGAATTGGAGCAGGATTTCGGGCAGGCGCAGGGGGCTTTTCGCCGATTTTTGGACGACATCCGTCAAAAGACCGACTTTGCCTTCGATGACCGACGCATCTCGATCCAGTTCTTCCCCTCTCGCGAAGGCGGATGCGAGCTGTTTTTGAGCAGTCTCCTGCCTCCCGACGGCGAGCGCGAGGACGAAAAAAAGCGACCGAATCGATCGCTTCCTGTGTCGGTTCGCCCATCGAGAGGCAGTGATCTCGGTCGGGAAAGCGCGTATCGCTTTACGGAGATCGAGCACCTTCTGCGCGTTTGCGCCCGCTTGTCGCGCATGGGATACATAGCCAAAAGCGAGGCGTGGCGAGACGAGCGCGGCTTTTACTATCTTCTCTTGCACGTGCAATCCCCGTCTCTGTTCTCTCTCCCCGACGAGCTCGCCTTCCTCACCGAATACGGCAAGGTCGAAAATGCCGCCATGCTCCGCATCTATTTTCGGGAGCATGGTAGCCTGATCGCCACTCCGAACGCCGTGGAGAGGCTTTCTTCTCTCGCTTAAAATGGTCAGGCGGTCGCCTTTTGCAGAACCAGATTCGCGCTGACCGAGGCAAAGGAGACGGCGGCATCCCCCGTTCCCACCACCTGCTTGTCGCCGTCGACTCGCATGGGAAACTCCGAGGTCATCTTTCCCGACGTGCTCTCAAACGCGACCGCGAAGGAAGCGTCCTCGGGCAGGATCACGCGCGCGTCACCGCTCACGGTGTTGATGGCGAGCGCGGCGGGACAATCGGTGGGTTGCAGGGAGAGCGTACCCGAAACCGCCGTGAAGTCGATCCGCTCCCGATACGCGCCGCTCACTGCCGTGTTGCCGCTCACCGTTTGGATGGAGAGCGCATCGGCTTGGCATTCCACCACCTGCACGCCTCCCGACACCGCCTCGATGTGAATGGAGGGGATCGCCAGGTGAGAGACCGTGACATCGGCCTCCTCTGCGTGAACCGCTACCTCCCCGATCGTGCTCATGAGCTTTTTCGGGACGCGCAGGATCAGATCCTTTTTGGGAACGCGAGCAAAATACGAGCCCGATTCGCGGTATTTCACGATCAATCGGCCGTTCTCCACCTTCCAGCGCAGAGAGTTGGTTTCCGAGATGGTCTCCTCTCCGCTCTCGGAGAGCGAGACGCGCGCATCGTCCTCGGCGACCTCGATCCGCACGCTTCCCGCGATCCAATCCACGTCCAAGGAGGAAATGCTTCCGTCAAAGACCGTGCCGCCTCCGATCGTGTAGCCCTCCTCCTCGTAGCGATAGTTCTGCCAACCGATCTTCCATTTTCCGCCTCCGACCGTGGCGTTCAAGACACCCACGATGACCGCGAGAAGCAGCACCCCCGCGATCACGATGAGCGCGATCCATACGGGCTTCCATGATCTGATCTTCATTGTTGTTCGTTCCTTTCTATGTATCGTTTTCCTTCACCTCCCCGTTGGGGGAGGTTCTTTTTTATCTCAATGCAACCGCTCCAAGCGGTCGGCCGTGAGCAGATTTTCCAAGGTGTAGACAAGAAGCGTCCGATCGGCTTCGTAACGCGCGGCAAGCGCCTGCACGTCGGTGAAATCGGTGCGCGTGGAGGAGAGATTGCAGAGGATCAGATCGTAGTGCCTTGCCAAAAAGGGGGCTAAGCTGTTGGCAAAGCTATCCTTGATCAAGAGCAGTCGCTCTCGCTCTGCGCCGTCCCGCTTTGTGACGGTGACAACATCGTGTGTCCCGTCCAAAAAGACGCGGTAGCAATCCTTCTCTTGCAGATGGCGTCGGGTGTAAAAGCCCTCCAGCTCGACACCGTCCGCCACCACGCGGTAGTCGTCCTCGTCGCCAAGTGTCCACAGCTCCACGCGATCGGGCATCACCCAACGCATCCCCGATGCCGACCAAAGCGTGCCAAAAAAGGCATCGCTCCCCTGCTCCTTTTCAAAAACACGCTCGTCGAGGATCTCGTCCTCGCGTCCCATCTCCCTCATGAAGGCTTGATAGGCGTAATACGCGCCGCGCGTGGTCCAATGGTGGTCGGTGCGATAGTAGACCTCCTCGCCGTCCTCGGCTCTCTCGCGGAGAAGCCTTACCGTGTCGATCGAGGTCACGCCAAGGGCGTTAAGATGTCCCTCCACGCAGGAAAGCAATCGCTCGCTCCCTTGGGTGGGATAGGAAAAGGACTTGGCGTAAACATCCAGATTCCGTCCTGTGAGCATCACCGAAAAGCGGGGCGTTCCCCTGTTTGCGCGACCAATCCCTTGGCAGGCCTTTTCCACGGCGGCTTCGTCGAAGGTGTCCAGCGGATCGGTCGCGTTTCCGCTCGGCAGATGAAGCGAGAAGCGCACCCTTGCCAAGCGACCGTTCTCTCCCAATAAGATGCCGTTGTCCTCGCCCTTGCCGAGCGCAAGCTCGCACACGCCCTTCAAGCCGACCAAGCCCTCTCGGTTTGGAAACTGATCGGCAAAGTAGTCGTCCACCTGTCGGGAAAGCTCCCCCGACAGAAGCCTCTCGACCGAAAAGCGCGGCAGAGGGGCAAGCCCGCGGTTCTCCTGCTCGGAAAAGGCTTGATCCGGCAAGAGCCAAAAGGAAAGCGAAAGACCAAACAAAAGCGTAAGAAAGACCCATGCTGTCGTTTTTTCCATTCGTTTCATACGCATACCTTAAAAATTGAAATAGGCGAAGGGGCTATACGCCATGGAGACGAGATACGCAACCGAAACAAGGAGCGCCGCGGCCGTTCCCAAGGGAACGAGAAGCGATAACGGTCTCTTTTTTTCGATGAGACGTTGTAGCATTTGCCTCGGCCACGGCGTGGCTCCCACCGCCGCCAAGAGGATCAACGGCAGAGCTCTTGCCGCGTGGTATGCCGTTTCGGGCGTCCACGCGCCGACCACTCCGATCCCCCAAAGGGATCGGAAGCAGGCAAATCCTGCCGAGAGGTCGGTGTAGGAAAAGAGCAGAAAGCCGACGGTTACCAAAAGCATGGTGTAGAGATGCCGCAACAGCCTCGGCGCGCGCTCCAAGAGCCGTCGCAAGAGCAGATGCTCCACGATCAAAATGACGCCGAAATACAAGCCCCAAAGCAGAAAATTCCAGCTTGCGCCATGCCAAAAGCCCGTGAGCGCCCACGTGATGAGCAGATTGCGGCATTGGATCGCCTTCCCCCGACGGTTTCCGCCCAGGGGGATATACACATACTCCCGAAACCAAGACGAGAGCGTCATGTGCCACCGTCTCCAAAACTCGCTGATGCTTTGGGCGGTGTAGGGATAGTTGAAATTTTCGGGAAAGGTAAAGCCAAACAGATGTCCCAGCCCGATGGCCATGTCGGTGTATCCCGAAAAATCGTAATAGATATGCCCCGTGTAGAGCAGGATCGTCATCCACGCGCCTCCCACGGTAGGGGTCAGCGCGCCCATCGCTTGGTAGTAGGCAAAGCCTGCGGCCAAGGCATCGCCGACTAGCACCTTTTTGGCAAGTCCACAGCAAAAGCGGCTTGCCCCTCTCGCAAATTGCGAAAGGCTCTCGCGTCGGTCTTTCAGTTGGTCGTCGATCTCCCGATAGGTCACGATCGGTCCTGCCACAAGCTGTGGAAAGAGCGTGACGTACGTCCCGAAGGGGATGGGATCGCGTTGTGGCGTGATCTTGCCCCGTCGCAGATCCAAGGTGTAGGACAGAAGCTGAAAGGTGTAAAAGGAGATGCCGATGGGCAGGCGAATGCCGCTTGGCCGCGGCAAGCCGAGAAGACCCGCAAAAAAGGCGGCGTACTTGAAGAAAAAGAGGAAGGAGAGGGTGACGGTCACCGAGAGGACCGTCAGGATGCCCACCCATTTAGGGGATCGCGCAGCAGCTCGTCCGATCGCCAGACCGAACAGGTAGGTCGAGAGGATCGACACCAGCATCACTGTCAGATAGATCGGCTCACCCCATGCGTAGAACACAAGGCTCACCACAAGTAAAACGGCGTTTCTCCAAGACACGGGCGACGCATAGTACAGCATCAGGCTGACGGGAAGAAAGCCGAACAGAAAAACAAGGGATGAAAAGACCACACGGCATCCCTCCTCTCTCCACCCTTCACGTGTTTTTGGCAGATCGATTTGGGATCTGTCATCATTATACAGTATCCGTCGCGTTTTGTCAAGAAATTCGCGTACCGTCAAAACGAAGAAGTCCAATTTTTGTCACCTTCTGTCGAGCATCGAATACACTGCTATTGGAGCTTTTGCAAGCAAAGCCCTGTTTCGTTCTTTGATTTTTCGATCACCAAACGAGGTGTTACTATGAAGGATATACATTCCATACAAACGCTTGATCGTCTCCGTCCGGGAGAGAGCGCGACGGTTGTGGATATGGAGGTTGGCGGCTCTATGCGGAGGCGCTTTTTGGATATTGGTCTGATCCCCAACACACGGGTGGAATGCGTTGGGAGAAGCCCTGCAGGAGATCCCTCCGCCTACCTGATCTGCGGCGCGTTGATCGCCATTCGCGCCCGTGATTGTCGCGGAATTCGCGTCAGTCGCAACGAGGAGGTGGACACGTCATGGGTCTGACCGCTCACTCCACGGGGAGAGCCGCCCTGCACTCGGCCTCCGATCGACAACAGGGAGGCAATTCCTGCCGTCGGATCGCCTTGGCAGGCAACCCGAATGTTGGAAAAAGCACCGTCTTCAACGGCTTGACCGGCATGAAGCAGCACACGGGCAACTGGCCCGGCAAAACCGTTTCCTTAGCGGAGGGGCGGATCCGATCCGAGAAGGGTGAGGAGGTTCGCTTGATCGACCTTCCCGGGACGTATTCCCTCATGGCGCACTCCCCCGAGGAGGAGGTGGCGCGTGACCTGATCTGCTTTGGCGAGGTGGATCGAACGGTGGTGGTGTGCGACGCCACTTGCTTGGAGCGGAATCTGATCCTCGTTTTGCAGATCTTGGAGGGGACGAGGGATGTGCTGGTCTGTCTGAACCTGATGGATGAGGCAAAACGCAGGCAGATCGAGGTCTCGCCCGCGGAGCTGTCACGCGTCTTGGGCGTTCCCGTTGTGGGGATCACAGCGCGCCGACGGGGAGATCTGGACGCGCTTCGCTTGGCGATCCTCTCGCCGTCTTCCCAAGTCGAGCCTTATTCGATCGTCTATCCTCCTGCGGTCGAGGAGGCGATCGAGCGGATCGAGACCGTTTTAGAGGGACGTGCGCTTCGTCGGTTGCGCCCCCGCTGGCTCGCCTTACAGCTATTGCTGGGGGACGAGAGCTTGCAGACGGCGATCTCCTCCTATTGCGGAGACGGCGTCCTTGACGATCCCGTTTTGCAAACCGTCCTGACCGAAGTTCTCGACGACCTTACCAAAGAGGGCTTGGATGCCGACCGCTTGCGTGACGCGGTCGCGGGAAGCGCGGTAGAGGCGGCTCACGCATTGGCCTCGTCCTGTGTGCGCCGTCAAGCGCATCCCTACGGCAAGACCGACCGTCGCTTGGATCGCATTCTCACAGGGAGACGCACGGCCTACCCCATCATGCTTCTTTTGCTGTTGTTTGTCTTTTTCCTCACCATCACCGTCTCCAATATTCCCTCCTCTTGGCTGTCCTCTGCCTTTGGATGGATGGAGGAACGTCTGCGTGATCTGTTTCTTTCCTTGCAAGCGCCCCCTTGGCTGACGGGGCTTTTGGTGGACGGAATGTTTCGCACGCTTGGCTGGGTAGTCTCGGTCATGCTTCCTCCCATGGCCATCTTTTTCCCTCTGTTCACGCTTTTGGAGGACGCCGGCTATCTGCCTCGCATCGCCTACAATTTAGACCGCCCCTTTTGTCGCTGTAACGCCTGCGGCAAGCAAGCGCTTACCATGAGCATGGGCTTTGGCTGTAACGCGGCGGGGGTGGTGGGCTGTCGCATCATTGAATCCCCTCGCGAGCGGCTCTTGGCGATCCTGACCAATTCGCTCGTTCCCTGCAACGGTCGTTTCCCTGCCCTGATCTCGCTGATCACGCTGTTTTTCCTTGGAGCTTCGACAGGATTGATCGCGTCCTTGCGCTCGGCACTGCTTCTGACCTTGGTCATCCTGCTTGCCATTCTGATGACCTTCGCCGCCACAAAGCTGCTCTCGGTCACGCTTTTGCGCGGAATGCCCTCGTCCTTTACCCTCGAAATGCCGCCCTTCCGTCCCCCTCAGGTCGGGCGCGTGATCCTTCGCTCGATTTTTGACCGCACGCTTTACGTGCTCGGTCGCGCCGTGACGGTGGCGATCCCCGCTGGTCTTCTGATCTGGGTGATGGCGAACGTGACGGTGCAGAACGCCACCCTTCTCGCCCACTGCGCTTCCTTTTTAGAACCGCTTGGGCATCTGATGGGAGTGGACGGGATCATCCTGATGGCGTTTTTGCTGGGACTTCCCGCCAACGAGATCGTGATCCCCATTATGCTCATGGCCTACCGCTCGGCAGGAAGCATGACCGAGATGGGCGATCTTTCCGAGGTCGGGGCTTTGCTCACCGCCAACGGCTGGACACGCGCCACCGCGCTTTCGGTGATCCTTCTGTTCCTGTTCCATTCGCCCTGTGCCACCACACTTCTGACGATCCATAAGGAAACGGGAAGTCTCAAATGGACGGTCCTCTCGGCCGTATTGCCGTCACTTCTCGGCATTCTGCTCACGGTGACCATCACCGCTCTTTTGCGCCTGTTTGGCGCGGCTTGAACAGAGACCGCCCCAAGCGTTACACGCTTGTGGCTGTCGTATTTTCTTTATTTTGCGCCTTCCACGACGCGCATCTGCTCCTCAAAGGCCGCTCCCTTATCCTCCGAGCCGTGCTCACCGGCAGGATGATAGGTGGGAACCACCCTTGCCACCAGATCACGGATCTCACTCTCGCGTCCATCGTAGGATGCCACCATCAGGCTCTGCAAATCCTTCAAAAACTCGTCGGTATCGAAGGGGATGGGGCTACCGATATGGATGAGGTGGTTGGGCGTGGTACGCATGCCCTCCTCGGACATCAGCTTTTCCTCATAGAGCTTTTCTCCCGCGCGAAGACCGGTGTAGGAGATCTGAATATCCACGTCGGGCTGTAATCCCGAGAGACGGATCAGGTTTCTCGCCAGCGTATCGATCTTAACGGGCGAGCCCATATCCAACACGAAGATCTCGCCGCCTGCCGCGTAGGTGCCTGCCTGCAATACAAGCGAGGCCGCCTCGGGGATGGTCATGAAATAGCGGATAATATCGGGGTGGGTAACCGTAACCGGTCCGCCCTTCTTGATCTGCTCACGGAACAAAGGGATCACCGATCCGTTGCTTCCCAGCACGTTTCCAAACCGCACCGCCACGAACTCGGTCTTGGGAGGCTCGGTCATGGGGGGATAATTGAGGCAGGGGCAATCGCACCACGTATGCGCTTGGAGCGGCATGAGATCCTGCGCTCTTCCCTCGCGGATCTTTCGGTCGAAGGACTGAATGATCATCTCACACAGACGCTTGGAGGCTCCCATGATGTTGGTGGGGTTCACCGCCTTGTCGGTGGAGATCAGAACGAAGCGCTTACAGCCGTTTTGCATGGCCGCGAACGCGGTTTTGTAGGTTCCGATGGCGTTGTTCTTGATCGACTCACAGGGGCTATCCTCCATGAGCGGAACGTGCTTGTGCGCCGCCGCGTGGTAGACCACGTCGGGCTTGTAGGTCTTGAAGACCTGATCGATCCTTCGGCTATCGCGAACCGAGCCGATCAGCACCTCCAAATCCAGATGCGGATAGGCGTCTCTGAGCTCCAAGCCGATGGCGTGGGCGTTGTTCTCATAGATATCGAACACGATCAGCTTCTTCGGCTCATGCTTGGCGATCTGTCGACACAATTCGCTTCCGATCGAGCCGCCGCCACCCGTTACCAGAATGGTCTTGCCCTTGATGAAGGAGTAGACCTCCTCCATGTTCACCTTCACCGGCTCGCGTCCCAACAGATCCTCCACCGCCACGTCCTTCATAGAGCTGACGGTGACGTCTTGGTTCACGAACACGTACATACCGGGCAGATTTTTCAACTCGCATCCGGTCTCCTTGCAGATATCCAGAATATCTCTGCGTTGCTCTGCCGTCGCACTCGGAATGGCCAAAAAGATCTTCTCAATGTGGTATTTCTGGACGTTTACCATGATATCGTCCCGACCTCCCACGATCGGCACGCCGTCGATGTAACAGCCCCACTTGTTGCGGTC
>JAZSKO010000112.1:0-7438 GCA_045534875.1 Eubacteriales bacterium
CTTCCTCGGTAGCCTCCTCAGCGACTTCCTCGGTTGCTTCCTCAGCGACTTCCTCGGTTGCTTCCTCAGCAACTTCCTCGGTAGCTTCCTCAGCGGTCTCCTCGGTAGCTTCCTCAGCGACTTCCTCGGTTGCTTCCTCAGCGGTCTCCTCGGTAGCTTCCTCAGCAACTTCCTCGGTAGCCTCCTCAGCAACTTCCTCGGTAGCTTCCTCAGCGACTTCCTCGGTAGCCTCCTCAGCGGTCTCCTCGGTAGCCTCCTCAGCGACTTCCTCGGTAGCTTCCTCAGCAACTTCCTCGGTAGCCTCCTCAGCGACTTCTTCGGTTGCCTCCTCAGCAACTTCCTCGGTAGCCTCCTCAGCGACTTCTTCGGTTGCCTCCTCAGCGGTCTCCTCGGTTGCCTCGTCGGGATTCTCCATGCCAACCTCGTTGAAGTCTACCTTCTCCTTCTTGGCCGTTCCCTGCGTGATCCACAGAACCAACGCCGAAACTCCCAAGCACAGGTTGAAGAACAGGCTTACGATCCAGGTGATGAAGCGCAGGAAGAAGTTGGACTTCAATCTGCCGCCGATGTAGAGAGCGTACAACAGAGCGATCAGGCCGATGATGATGATCAGCGCGATCAGGATCCACAGCCAGAGCAGGTTCGGACCCTTGTCGTCACTGGTGTAGGTTGCGAACTGGTACTTAGCCGAATCGAAGGTGGTGTCGGCCGTTCCAACGAAGCCGGCGAAGGTCAATCCCTCCACCGTGGAGGCAGGAGCCTGCTCGTTGCTGACCGTTCCGTTAAACATATTCACTGCGCCGGGAACGCGAACCGAAACCTTGTAGGCGATCTCGGTGTTGTCTGCGATCTCCTCGGTAACCGTGAAGCCGTAGACCAGCGTCTTGCTGCCGTTCTCGTTGATGCGGAAGGACACCAGCTCTCCGATCGCGGGAGCCACCTCCAGGATCGAATTCTTCGGAACCTGAATGGTGAAGGTTGCGTAACCGCCAAAGGGTGCGGTGTACTCGGTCTTGTTGCCGTTGCCGTCCACCAGCGAGAAGTGGATGGTGTTTGCCTTCTCCACAACCGTGATCTTCACGTTTGCGGCGGGCATTGCAAACTTGCCGTCAACCAGATCAATGGTCTCACCCGTGGTCATGTTCAGAACCGTGATCGACTCGATCGTGTGACCCTTGGAAGCGGTGATGTCCACCTCAACCTCTGCGCCAAACTCGTAGGTCTTCTCCTCGGTCGGGAAGTAGACCGTGTAGCTGTCGGCGGTGTAGACGGGAGTCACATCCATCTCGGTCTCGCCCTTGGCGAACATAGCCTCGATCAAGGCATACGCATCGGTGTCGGTCAGATCCCATGCGCCAACCTTACCGGCTACGGTAGGAACAGCGGGGAGATAGAACTCGGAAACGTAGTCACCCACCGTGAAGGTCAGGGTTGCCACGATATCACCGGCGGCGTTCTTGAAGTTCACCGTGTAGGTGATGGCCTCGAGCTTGGGAGCGAGGTAAACATCGCTCTGCGAATTGGTTGCATCCGAGCCGCTCCACAGCTTCTCGCCGTTGTTCTCTGCCCAGCGGTAGCCAACGGGCGCCTTGTAGGCGTCGATGACGGCGTCGATGAGTTGATCGGCGGTGTAGACCTTGTCACCCAGCACATAGTAGGTGTTAAAGGTCAGGGCCTCGGTGGTGAAGGTCAGGGTCAGGGGGCAAGCGGGCATGCTTGCGATTCCGTCGCCCAGCTTAGCGATCGTGCAAAGGGTCTGGTTCTCGTCGTAGTAGGTAATGCTCTTGATAACGTGACCGTATGCGTCGGCGGCATCCACGATCTGGTAGACCGTGTTGATGGCCGCGCCTGCGGGAATCCACAGGCCGTCCAGGTTGCTGGCTCCGTTGAGCAGCGTTCCCTTGAACTGGGAGGATACCTTATACTCATTCACGAGCAGGAACTCGGAGAAGTGAGGTGCTACGAAGGAGAGGCTGACGCCCTGCGCGGTTGCAACAGGAGTGAGCAGCTCGGCTCCGCCGTTTCCATCCAGCACGTACACAACGGTTCTCTGTGCTTCGCTTCCGGCAGCCAGAATCGAATCTGCCATCAGAGTGATGCGAAGCTCGCCCTCAAACAGATCCTTGAAGGCCGCGTCTCCGATCGCCAGATCGAAGAGGTAAACATCCTTCGTGGAGAGCTTGAAGCCGTCGGCCTCCATAGTGGAAGCCTCGTCCTTACCGAATGCGGAGGACAGGGTGATGGTATCGTACTTGCTCTCGCCCTTAGCGGCATCGAGAAGCTGTGCGATCATGTCGGCATCCAGATCCATGATGACCGTGTCGGACACGAACTTCATGGTCTTTACCTCGGAGAGGTCGCCGCAGTTGTTGGGATTGATCACGATGGAGAAGCGGTCACCGCTGACGGTGATGGTCCAGTTTCCGTTCTCATCGCAGACCACATCCAACTCACCGCCCACAAAGCGGAAGAACGCGTTGGCGTCGTCCAGCTCATAGCGGAAGACGAAGGTGGTGTCGGCCGTGATGGCGGTGTTCAGGATGGCATTTGCCTCGATCTTGTCACCGTCGACCGATCCGATGTACCACTGTACGTGGTAGATACCGTTGTAGAGCTTGTAGCTCTTTGCGGAGGAAAGCGCGGGAAGGGCCTCCACGCACTTGCCGTCCTCGACCTCGACCGTTCCGAGGAGGTTACCCTTCCAATCGTAGAAGGAAACGGTGAAGACGTCGGGATCAACAGGAGGTTCGATGGGCTCGTCGTCCTTCTCGTAAACGGCGATCACGGTCATGTCGGCGGTCACGGTGGTGACGGCATTGCCAAATTCATCTGCCCAGTGCAGGAAGGTCTTGCCATCCAGCTCGGGAGCGTCCAAAATGGTGCTGAGTTCCGTACCGTTGGGAAGGAATACCGTGAGCAGCTCAGCCTCGTCCTCACCAAGGAAGGTGACGCGAGACAGGTTCTGGAACGTGACACTGATGTGCAGTCCGAAGGTCACCGAAGAATTGGGCAGGAGCTTTTCGATCAGGCTCATGTACTTCTCGGGGATGTTGACCTTCTCGGAGAGGATCTCGAGGGCCTTGTTCGACCACTCGCCAAGTGCCAGCGTGATATCCTCCTTGGATGCGCCGAAGGTTCCGTTTCCGTCGTAGAGATCGGAAACCGAATGGTTCAGGAATGCGTTGAGAACGCTATCGGGAATGAGCTTCTTGATGAGCTTCATCTCGGTGGAAGCGGGCTCAAAGTCGGGATCGAGCAGGCAAACGACGGCGTTTCTTACCTTATTATAATAGAACTCGTAATCAGCCAGTTTTTCGAGTGCCTTCTGGTAAAGCTCGTTGGCATCGTAGTTCGCAACAAGCTCCTTAATGTCCACCTCAACCTTCTTGGAAATGAAGGCGGAGACGGCGTCGATGGGATCCACCGACTTGTAGTTGTCAAGGATCTCTTGGAAGGATGCATCGTCGATGTACTTACCAATGTAGGGAACGCTTGCCAGCTTATCGAGGTACTTCTGAATGGTAGCATTTCGATCGGCGGCAGCGGCAACCTTTTCGAGCTGTGCCATCACATCCACCTTTACCTTGGCGGAAACGGCGTCGCAAACAGCCTCAAACGTGGGAGTTCCGTTTGCGATCTTATCCAGCACGGCGTTGAGATCCTGCAAGGACTCGATGCTGTAATCCAAGCCGGTCACGCTCTTGATCTTTTCCAGAGCGGCCTCAACGTAGCTGATATTCATGATGCGCGCGTAGATCGCTTCCATATCAATACGGGAGAGCAGCTCCACGATCTGATCCAGCGTCAGATTTTGGATCGCCTCTGCCAGATCCTCGCCGGTCATGGTGGGCAGACCAAGGATCTCCTCGCGGAGAGCCTGACCCTCAGAGGATGCAAGGTAGGAAGCGTAGGCGTTGGTAACGGCTGCGGGAAGGGTGAGATCAATGTAGAACTGATTTCCATCCTTCTTGATATTGATGTACTGGGACAGCTTCTCGGCCAGCTTACGGATGGGAGTGAGATCACCCTCCAAAAGCACCTCGACGTTGACGTCCTTGACGCGGTCGTCGCCATCCACGGTCTTATACTCTGCGTAGAGGTTCAGGGAGAGGATCTTGCCGTCTTCCAGAGCGGCGATCTCCTCAAGGGTGGGGATCAGGGAAGCCAGAAGACCCACAAGAGCCTTCATGTCCACGGTCAGAAGTCCTGCGTTATCGCCCGAGGTCTGCTCCACGACCACATCGTAGCCGTTGATCGAGATCAGGTCGAAGTTCTGCATCAGAGCCGAAACCACGGGAACGAGAACAGCCTTGATCTCCTCCTTGGTCACGGTCTTGATCAGCTCGGGAGCGTAGGGCTTGAGCTGGTCGATCAGCACGCTCTTATCAAACAGACTGAGCAGCTCGGCGTATTTCGCCTCGGGCATCTCACCCATGAGCTTCTCGATATCCACGATATCGTCAACCTCGAGGGTCTCGTTCTCGATCTTATCGAAGATGGGGGTGAGATCCTGCGTTCTCAGGAAGGCTCTGAAGTTTTCGGGGGTCATCAGATCCGAAACCTGCTTGTCGTCGCCGAGGACCTGCTCCAAAAGGAGTCCTTGGTTGACGATCAGAGGATCGCTGACCTTATCCCAGTGGATGTAGTTCATCACGAGATCGGCCAAGCCGTCGATCTCCCAGAAGTCGTAATCGTCCTTAACATACTTGGCAAGGTCGATATCCTCGGCCTCTGCGATGTCCAGAAGGGCATCCACAAGAGCGGAACGGTTATAATCAGCAGGAACAAACATGTTCAGCGACAGACCTGCCACGGTATCATCCACGACCTGATCGACCACGGACTCGAGAACGTAGGTGGTGGCGGTGTCGTTCTTGACATAGTTCTCAGCCTCTGCCTTGATGATATCCATCATCTTGGTCTCATAGTTTGCCTTGAAGGCGGTGAGAACGGCGTCGTCGATGAAATCGGGGATCACGTCGGCAATGCCCGAGGCGGGATCTGCCATCAGATCCTCGACCCAAGCCTCCTTCACACTATCCTTGATCATATCCAGCGTAACGGCGTCGCCAAGGGTATAGGAATCGGGATCGACCATGTAGGACTTCGCCTCAGTCTCGGTCATCGCCGAGAAATCGGTGTTGTCCAGAATATCCTGCACCATTGCCTCCACGCGGCTGTCGCCGAGCAGGGTGTTGGCGGGGACGTAGTTGAGCCAGCTGTCAGTCGAGGACTTGACTGCCTTGGCAAGCTCATATGCCTTTCCTGCCTTGAAGGAGGAGATGGACAGCAGACCGTCGTCCACGTTGCTCATCACGAGATCACGCACCTTTGCAACGCCTGCATCGGTGAGCAGAGTCTCATAATCTGCCTTCAGCTTTGCCAACAGAGGCGTTTTGACCTCTTCGGCTTCCTTCAATACGTCGAAGTCCACGGCATCCTTGACGGGAATGGTGGGCTTGGTCTCGCCGGCATCCGGCTCACGAACCAGCTCGCGAAGGAGCTCGTCGTAGTACAGGATCGTATGCAAATTTTCGGTATCGTTTCCAACCAACGCAAGAATCTCGGAGTAGGTCAGGCTCTTCATCTCAGTCTGGAGGACACCCGGCTTGAGATATTTGGTTGCGACCTCAAAGTCAACGCTGATGTATTTCAGGACTACGTCGGCATAGACGGAATCCTCAAGCTCATCCAGCTCCATGAGGAAGTCGACCAGAGCCGTTTTATTGGCGGTGGCCACCAGCTCATGCTCGTCGATCATTTCCAGGAGCTTCTCGATGCCTCCGAACTGCTTCACGATCGCGGCCGCATTCTCGTTGTTCTCGCCCAAGAGAGCGGTAACGACGGCGTCCACGGGGATGATCTCGAGCAATTCATCGACCGTGATGATATCGCGATCCGAAAGCTCCAGAACGTCGCGGATCAGCTCCTTGATCGTTTCCAGACTACGGTCGGATTTGAGCGCGGCCGCCAGATCAGCCGCGTTGATGTGCAGCGTGATCGTGCCGTCCGCCCCCGTACCGATCTGATTCGGCGCCGAGAGCGTCACGGGAAGGGTGGTTCCCTCCGTGCCTGCACCGGAGCCGGGCTCGGTCGATGCAGTTGCCGCGAATGCCGCGAACGGGATGATCGAGAAAAGCATGATCATCGACAGGATCACGGCAAGAACTTTGTTGAACGTTTTCATAACAAAACCTCGCTTTGTTTAGAATTACCTCCTTTGGGGAGGCGGCTTGCGTCAGTCTGCTCTTTTTTGTCCTCCGGAGCAGACCTTATGCGGTTTGAAACGATATGAAAAGGGTATAGTTCGCCCATTCATATTAATATAATACCATTCTTGCCTCGATTTGTCAATAGTTTTTTTCTTTTTTTAGTGGAAACTTGCCCAATTTTTCTGCTTTTTTCGACTCTTTTTTTCGGTAAATCCTCCATTTTTTGGAATAAGAATTGTTCTCTTTCTAAATTCGGTAGAAATATATCGTTTTTCGATAAATTTCTATTGACAAACGAAAAATTGTGTGGTATGCTGTTGTTGGAAGGCTCTTTTTCCGAAATTTCCCAAAGGAGGCTCTTGTAAGTGATATGAAGGAACCCACTCGCGCCCGTTCGCTCTCTCTGTTCCTTTCCTATTTGTTTTCCGCCCTGTTCGCCCTGCTGCTGGTGGCTCTGTGCTTCCTGCTTCCCCGTCTCGTCCCCTCCCTGCTCTCGGCTCCCGATCTGATCGGGGATCGCACATCGCTCTCGCGCGGCGTGGAAATTCTGATCCTTGTGCTGTCCTACCTGATCGTAGCGGTGGCACTCCTTGCGGTCGGCTTTCTTCTGGCTCTGCTTCGGTGCGTACGACGGGGCGAGGTCTTCTCTCTCGCCGCCGTGAAGGGGATCCTGCGTATCTCGGTCTGTTGCTTTGCCGAGGGCGTGCTGTTCCTTGTGATCGGCATTTGGTTTCAGCTCTCCCTGCTGGTCTTCGCCATGGCCTGCTTTCTGGCTCTCTGCTTGCGGATCGTGGGGAGCGTTCTCTTGGAAGCCATCCGCTACAAGGCCGAAAACGACCTGACGGTGTAAGGAGAGACTTCGATGATCATTCTCAACCTCGATATCATGATGGCGCGTCGGAGGATCTCTCTGGGAGAGCTTTCCGAGCGCGTGGGGATCACGCAGGCGAACCTGTCGATCCTGAAAAACAACAAGGCCAAGGCCATTCGCTTCTCCACCCTCGACGCGATCTGTCGGGCGCTCGATTGCACCCCCGCCGATCTGTTGGAATACAGCCCCTCGCCCGACACCTCCGAGGACGGCGACGACGTATAACAAACATACACGTACACAAACAACCTATGAAAACGAAAGGAGAATCCCATGAACTCGTTTGACCACAAATCCCCCTACGTCGGCCGCTT
This sequence comes from Eubacteriales bacterium, assembly GCA_045534875.1. Classification (GTDB taxonomy): domain Bacteria; phylum Bacillota; class Clostridia; order Oscillospirales; family CAG-272; genus UMGS1865. The sequence continues at coordinate 7,398 of JAZSKO010000112.1, forward strand.
TGACGGTCGCTTTGAGACCTACCAGCCACCCGTGTCCCCCA
>JAZSKO010000227.1:0-1702 GCA_045534875.1 Eubacteriales bacterium
CTTCCTCGGAAATGGCGGGGATCGGCTCGTCCTCTGCCGTCTCCGCGTTCTGTTTCTTCTTTTTCTTGGATTTCGATGCGGGGGCTTGCGCGGTCACACGGCTGAGCATTCCTTCCAGCTTTTTTTGAAAGGCCTGCTCGTCACTGTCGGGCGCGTCCTTCTTCTCTCGCCCCTGTCTCGACGAAAGAACCGCCGCTTGCAGCTTTTGCAAGAGATCGGACGCCTGTTGGTCATCGGTGCGCTTCTTTTTCACATTGCCCCCCTTTCCTCGCCGTGTGGCGAATGGTTAGTTGCTCGACTTGTGGTGCTGTCTCGCTACCTCCGCCAAGATGACGGCGGCGGCGGTGGAGACGTTGAAGGAATTGACCTGTCCGTAGATCGGGATCGAGACCACGCCGTCACAGGTCTTGCGAACGAGCTGGGAAACACCCTCGCCCTCGCTTCCCATGACGACGGCGCATCCGCCCGAAAAATCGGTTTCAAACAGAGGCGAACCTCCCGCCTCGGCGGCATAGACCCAGATCCCCGCCTTTTTCAGTTGATCCACGGCGGTGGCGATGTTGGAGACCTTGGCAATGGCAAGATGCTCCATCGCGCCTGCCGAGGCCTTGGTGACCAGAGGCGTGAGTCCCACGGCGCGGCGCTTCGGAATGATCAAGCCATGCGCGCCACAGCACTCGGCGCATCGGATGATCGCGCCCAGATTGTACGGATCGGTCACACCGTCGCAAAGCACGACCAGAGGGGCTTCCCCTCTCTCCTTGGCGATCGCCAGAATATCCTCCACCGAGCAGTATTCCTTCTCGGCGGCCAGAGCGATCACGCCTTGGTGCGGAGCGAAGGCAGACATGGCGTCGAGCTTGGCCTTTTCGGTCTCGATCACGGGGATGCCGCGCTCGATCGCCTCGGCCACGAGAACCACGATCGAGCCTGTCCGCTCTCCCTTTTGCACGAGCAGCTTGTCGATGGGACGTCCCGAGCGCAAAAGCTCCCGAACCGCGTTTCGACCGATCACACTGCCGCTTTCGAGCTCACCGTGAATGCCCTCCTGGGGGAGCGCCTCCTGCGTGTTGCGGGGACGGTCGGATTCGTGAGGACGACGGGGATAGGAACGGTCACGGGGGGCGCGGTCGTTGCGGTCATAGGATCGGGGAGGACGACGTCCCTCCTGCTTTTTTTGCTTGGTTTCCATGGATAGCTTGTCCTTTCTGTCGGGGATCGGCGGAGCATCCGCCAATCAAAAATACGTTTCATTCTATATTGTAACATAAATTTTGAATTTTGTATAGTCTTTTTTGAAATTTCCCGACAGGAAAACGAGAAAATCCATCGACAAGCCTCGACCGAATCTCCAAAAAGGGGACGAAAAAGCGCGAAAAGGGACAAGCGCGGGAAATATTTTTTATAAAAATCGAAAAAATACTTGACAAAAAGGAAAAAATGGAGTATAATAACCCAGTCGGCACGGAGAGATGGCTGAGCTGGTCTAAGGCGCACGACTGGAAATCGTGTGTTCGGCTAATAACCGACCGAGGGTTCGAATCCCTCTCTCTCCGCCAAAACAAGAAGGGATCGCCCATGGGCGATCCCTTCTTGCTTTGGCGAAAAGATTGGCGAATGATCGTCCCCTCGGAAATCTTGACGCAATCGATCATGTTCATGCGGTTGTTGAGCAGCATCATGTAGAGGCATTCCCGCTCCA
>JAZSKO010000106.1:0-6719 GCA_045534875.1 Eubacteriales bacterium
TCGGCTCTCTTTTAAAAGTTTCGGTCAAGCCTTTTCAAAGGCTTGCGCGGTGGAGGGCGCGGAGCCCTCCTCGCCCTCCGCAGAGGGCGAAATGCTCGCATGGCGTTTCATTTTGATAGCTTTTTCTTTGCGCCGATGGCCGACAAAGAAAAAGCGACTGAGGAGTCTCTGCGAGGCTTGACCGAAACTTTCACGGCTTGGTTACATTAAATTTTTTACTCTAACGCTTCTCGGAGCTTTTCCAAGGCGCTCTTTTCAATACGGGAAACATAGGAGCGCGAGATCCCCAAGGCGGCGGCAACCTCGCGTTGCGCAGAGGGGCGCGTGCCTCCCAGCCCGTATCGCATCATCACGATCTGTCGCTCTCTCGGCGTGAGAACCGTTTGTATGTAGTGAAGCATCTTTCCCGTCATCATCTTGCGGTCGATCTCCTCGGTCAGATCCTCGTCACAGCAGATCACGTCAATGTAGGTCAGGGGATTGCCGTCGCGATCCACGTCGATCGTTTCGTTGAGCGAGACCTCCGAGGAATGCTTCTTTTGCGACCGAAAATGCATCAATATTTCATTTTGGATGCACTTGGCGGCGTAGGTGGCGAACTTCGCGCCGTTGGAGGCGTTGAAGCTGTCCACGGCCTTCACCAGCCCGATCGTGCCGATCGAGATCAGATCCTCGGCGGAGGGGGCGGTGGAGTAGTATTTCCGCACGATGTGTGAGACCAGACGCAGATTGTGCAGGATCAGCCGTTGCCGCGCATCCTCGTCCCCCTTTTCCATGGCGGCGAAGGCGGCTTGCTCCTCCTCGGCGGAAAGCGGGGGAGGGAATCGCTGAGGCGAGGAAATGCCAAGGATCAAATGAAGCATACGGGTGAAGATCGAAAACAGCAGATGGAGCATACAAGAGCCCTCCTTTCTCGTTACCATCAATATATGCCGCCGAGTCCTTTTTTTGCGTGTCCACCGCATAAATCCGAAAAACGGCTTGGGGATTTTCCTTGACAAGCAGAGGAAAATATGCTAAAATAAAGAAAAGACCGAGAAAATACCGAAAAAGGAGAATATAGACTATGAAACAGCTTTGCGGAAACGCAGTGGTCGGACAGAGCGGAGGCCCCACCGCCGCCATCAACGCAACCTTGGCGGGTGTGATCAGAGGGGTCTTGGAGCAAACGAAAACGGGAACGATCAAAACCCTGTACGGAATGCGAAACGGTATGCAGGGCTTTTTGCAGGAGCAGCTTTTGGATCTGACGGCGTTTTTCGATTCGGAGGACAAGCTACGCCTCTTGGAGCATACCCCTGCGGCCGCGCTCGGCTCTTGCCGCAAAAAGCTACCGAAGCCCGAGGATGATCCCGCCTTCTTTGAGGGGCTGATCGCGCTCTTCCGCAAGTATGATATTCGATATTTCTTTTACATCGGCGGCAACGATTCGATGGACACCGTTGCCAAGCTCACGGCATATTTGAAGACCTGTGACTACGAAATGGTGGCGATCGGTGTTCCCAAGACCATCGACAACGACCTCATGGGAACCGACCACACCCCCGGCTTTGGCTCGGCGGCAAAGTACATCGCCGTTACGATGCAGGAGATCCTGCGCGATTGCGCGGTCTATCAGATCCCTGCCGTGACCATTGTGGAGATCATGGGAAGAGACGCAGGCTGGCTCACGGCGGCCTCGGCCTTGGGCAGAACGGTGACAGGCTTGGAGCCGGATCTGGTCTACCTGCCCGAGAGAGTCTTCGATTTCGACCGCTTCTATGCCGATGTTCGCGCGGCCTTGGCTCGCCATCCGAATGTGGTGGTGGCGGTTTCCGAGGGACTTCGTTGCGCCGACGGTCACTATGTTGGAGAGGGAACGCAGAGCGGAGCGGTGGATGCCTTTGGGCACGCGTATCTTGCGGGAACGGGCAAGGCGTTGGAGCTTGGTGTCAAGGCCGAGATCGGCTGTAAGGTGCGCTCGATCGAATTGAACCTTCCGCAACGGTGCGCCGCGCATCTGGCCTCCGAGACCGACCTTTGTGAGTCGGTTGGTGTGGGCAGAGCGGCGGTTCGCGCGGCCTTGGAGGGCGTGAGCGGCGAGATGATGAGCATTTGCCGTGTCAGCGACCAGCCGTATGAGGTCACGTTTACCCATGCCGACGTTTCCAAGATCGCCAACCAGATCCGTACCGTGGACGATGCCTTCATCAACGCCGAGGGCAACCATGTCACCGATGCCTGCTGCGCGTATCTGCTCCCCCTGATCAAGGGAGAGCCGGAAATTCTCTATCGCGACGGTCTGCCGATGCATATCACACTGTAAAAAAGGAGAAGGACATGAGAATTGCCGTTATCACGGGCGCATCCTCGGGAATGGGGAAGGAATTTGTGGTTCAGCTTGCCGCAAAGGAGAAGCTGGACGAGATCTGGGTGATCGCCCGTCGGATCGAGCGCTTGGAGGCGCTTCGTGACGAGGTCAAGGAGACGGTGATCCGTCCGATCTCGCTGGATCTGACGCAGGAGGCGAGCATCGATTCCTACCGCGCCCTGCTCGAAGCCGAAAAGCCGGACGTTGCCATCCTTGTCAACGCCAGCGGATACGGTCGCTTCGGTCGGGTTACCGACATGGAGCTGGACGTGATGATGAAGATGATCGACCTCAACGATAAGGCCTATGTCGCCATGACCTACGTCACCCTTCCGTATATGAAGGAGGGCGGGGAGATCTATCAGCTCGATTCGCTTTCCTCCTTCCAGCCCGTCCCCTATATCGGGGTCTACGGCGCGACCAAGGCTTTCGTGTTGAGCTTCAGCAGAGCCTTGAACGTCGAGCTGAAAAAGAGGAAGATCCGCGTCATGGCGGTCTGCCCGGGATGGGTCAAGACCGAGTTCTTCGATCACGCCGTCACCGACGATACCATCACCTACTACAACAAATTCTTCACGCCCGAGCAGGTCATCACGCGCGCCATCAAGGATATGAAGCGCGGCAGGGATGTTTCGATCTGCGGCTTTTCGGTTCGCGTGCAGGTGTTCTTTACCAAGCTCCTGCCGCATAAGCTCGTCATGAAGATCTGGTGCAAGCAACAGAAGAAATAAAGGAACAGAAAAGGACGGAGCGGCGTGTTCCGTCCTTTTCTGTTCTAAAAAACGAGATCCCCCCGTACACTGTACCGAATACGAAAAAAGGGGGCAACCGAACATGAAACGGGTGGCGATCATCATGGGAACGCGGCCGGAGGCGATCAAGCTCTGTCCGTTGGTCAGGGAAATGCGAAAGAGAAGGAGCATCCATCCTGTCGTGTGCGCCGCGGGGCAGCACCGCTCCATGCTGGATACGGCAATGGAGGCATTCGGTGTATGCCCCGACGTGCGTTTTGACGGAATGCGAACGGAGAGAACGGTCTCGGAGGTGACAGCCGAGATCTTGGAGAGGACCGATCATTTTTTGAGGGAATGCGGAGCGGATATGGTCTTGGTGCAGGGAGATACCGCCACGGCATTCGCGGCCGCCGTCGCGGCCTTTCACCGAAGGATCCCCTTGGGACACGTGGAGGCAGGACTGCGAACCTATCATATGCACTCTCCCTTTCCCGAGGAATTCCACAGGGAGGCTATCTCCATGATCGCGGATTTTCACTTCGCGCCCACCTCCACCGCGAAGGCCAATCTTATCAAGGAGGGAAAGTCGGAAAAGAACGTCTTTCTGACGGGAAATACCGTGGTGGATGCCCTGCGATTCTCTCTGCGAGAGGGAAAGCCGAAGGAGACGTGGGAGATCCCGAAGGATCAACGGCTTCTGTTGTTCACGGCGCACAGACGCGAGCATTTCGGCGTACCCATGCGAGGGATGTTCCGCGCTCTGCGAAGGATCGTGGAGGACACTCCCGATCTGCTGGCGATCTGTCCTCTCCATCGCAACCCCGAGGTGCGGAGCGCGGCGGCAGAGCTGCTGACGGGATGCGACCGCATCCGCACCATCGAGCCGCCCGATACCGTCAGCTTTCACCATCTTCTCGCCAAAAGCCATCTGGTCCTAACCGATAGCGGAGGCATTCAGGAGGAGACGACTGCCTTGGGCGTTCCCACGCTTGTCATGCGCTACTCCACAGAGCGGAGCGAGGGCATCCGCGCAGGATGTCTCAAGCTCGTGGGGAGCGGAGAGCATGGGATCGTGGCAACCACCGAGCATCTCTTGCGCGAGGGTTCGGAGGAATATGCCGCCATGAAGCGTCCATCGCCTGTTTTCGGGGACGGGAAGGCCTCGATCCGCATCGCCAACATCGTTGAGCGCCTGCTCGCCTGACGGGAAGATGGAAAACGAAAAAAACAGCGAAAAAAATGGAAAAAGCTATTGCAAAATCCCATTGGGGTATGGTATAATGATTATAGACATTTTCGCGGAGACGAAAGGGGACGCATCCTTCCCGATCCGCTGACATGGAAGTGAAAAAGAGGGGAGTGGTTCATACGAATCTGAACATGAAAAAGCTGTTGACCGTGCTTTTGTGGGTGGCGGGTATCGCCTTCTTGGTGGGGGCTATTTTGATCTTTGCCATCGCCGTCCCGAAGGCAGACATGACCTACAAGCGCGTCTTGGGCGTGATCTGCGGAATTTTGATGGTGGTGCTGGCGGGGCTGTGCGCCTTGTATCTGTGGCTTTCCAGAGACACCTATCCCAACTATTTTCTGTTCGACCGTAAGCGGAAGAAGAATATCCCCGTGGAGAAGCTGCGCTTCCATCAGGTGAGCGAGCGCATGACCTTTTTGGTGTCGCAGATCGTGGATTCGCCCGAGGATCTTTGGAAAAGCGACGTTTTGCTTCGCGGAGACGAGACCTTCGGCTACCGTTGTGTTTACAAACCGCTGGTCGCCTACAAGATGCTGTTTGATCTGGGAGAACAGCAGGTGGACAGCGAGCTGTGGTCGTATTTCCGTCAGGCTCCCGCGTCGAGCTTCAACGCTCTGTGCGAAACGCTGGAACGGGCAGGCGAGAAGAAGATGATCGAGGTCTTCCGCGTGCTGGTAACGAGAGAGCCCAAGGACAACGACAAATTAAAGGTCTTCCTGTTGAAGAATCTGCCCTATATCCGCAGTAAAATGGTTCACTACGTGGTCAGACACGTGGAGCTGTTTTACTGATGCATAACGAAAAAACCAAGGTCAAATCGGTTGTTTGACCTTGGTTTTTTGTATGGCTTCGAGGCTATGCTTGCTCCACGGAGGCCGGCAGACTTTTGCAAAACTGCTTTGGCGTCACACCGTATTCCTGACGGAACAGACGGATGAAATGGCTGATGTCGTTAAATCCGCAGGCCAAGGCGGTTTCGGTCACGTTCATGTCGGTGGTTTGCAGGGCGTGGCGCGCCTTTTTGAGACGGTAACGGGTGATGTAGGCAAAGGGTGTCATGCCAGATAGCGCCTTGAAGCACTTGCAGAAATGGTTGGGCGTCATGTTGGCGTGGTCGGCAATGTCAGAAAGGCGAAGGTTGCCGCTGTAATGCTCCTCCATATAGGCAACGGCGGGCTTCAAGCGACCAAAGGAGTCCTCATGGGCATCGCGTTGCACATACTGTCCCTCTGCGAGGATCGAGCCGAAGAAGGTGAGAAGCAGACCCTTGATCCGCAGAGGATAGGCAAGTCCCCCCTCCCGATAGGCCGCAAGCATTTCCCGACAGAGACGGGAGAAGACGCTGTCCTGATCTCCCAGATAGGAAAGCGGCAACAATTCACCGCTTTGGAGACGGTCCACCGCCTCGCGGCAGGCATCGTCCCGTCCCAAAAGAAGAGGCAGGTGCGTCAGGATACAGGCGTAGCGACAGTTCGTCGGCTGAGCGGTGTGGATCGTGCCGCCGGGGATCAGGGCGGTGTCTCCGCGAACGAGACGAATGGCTTGCCCGTTGAAGCGAAGAGCAAGCTCACCACTCTCCACATGCACGATCTCGTGCTCGGGATGCCAGTGGAGATCCATAAAATAGCGGTGTCCGCCCGGAGAGGTCTCATAGACCGCCACGGGAAGGTCGGGCGCGCCGTGGATGCGTTTTTCTCTGAGATCCATGCAATCCTCCGTTCATGATAAAATCATCCTATTTTTGGAATATAGAGAAATAGATTTTTCATAAAAAGCGTGTTATAATCGTATTAATAGTAGCACATTCCAAAGGGAATGTCAAGAGATATTACAAAAAAAGAAAGGAAACAAGAGCATGAGACACAGAAATGAGGAGCTTCGTCCTGCCATTGGTATCCGTCCCGTGATCGACGCCCGTCGCGGACCCTTGCGCGTCAGAGAATCCATCGAGGAGCAGACCATGCAAATGGCGAGAAGCGCGGCCAAGCTGTTTGAGGAGAATCTTCGCTATTCGGATGGCACGCCTGTGCGCGTTGTGATCGCGGATACTACCATCGGACGCGCGGGAGAGACCGCCGCCTGCGCCGCCAAGTTCAAGAGAGAGCAGGTGGCTGTGACACTGTCGGTCACGCCCTGCTGGTGCTATGGCTGTGAGACGATGGACATGGATCCCAACACGGTCAAGGCCGTTTGGGGCTTCAACGGCACCGAGCGCCCCGGCGCGGTCTATCTGGCAGCTGTGCTCGCCGCCCACAATCAGAAGGGCCTGCCCGCTTTCTCCATCTACGGCCACGATGTGCAAGACGTTGCCGATAACGAGATCCCCGAAGACGTAAAGGAAAAGCTGCTGCGCTTTGCCAGAGCCGGTCTTGCCGTCGCCACCATG
>JAZSKO010000176.1:0-18065 GCA_045534875.1 Eubacteriales bacterium
TCAGGAGCTTTTGTCTTCCTAAGACCGCTTGGCCTCCGACTTCCTGCGCTTATCCGCCCGTGGACACTACCATGCCCTCTTTGGCGATGGTCTACGCACCGATCCAGGAATGGCGCTGCGCGCTGTCCCCCTCTGAGGCGCTCCGCGAGGGCACGCTCTTTGCTGAGCTCGTCAAGCCCTTTCGGGGACGCTCGATCGCGCATGGCGGTCGCTGAAAGGAGAGAGTAAGATGAATCGACCCAATACGCGTTGCCAACAGATCATGCAACAGCTTCGCGAGGTGGATTTTTGTCTGGTGGAGACGATCCTCTATCTGGACGCCTACCCCGACCATCCCCAAGCCCTCGCCTACTACCACAAGATGGTGGAGGAGCGCCGTCGCTTGATGGAGCTTTATGAGACCGAATGCGGACCTCTCACCGCATACGGCAATGTCAGCACCTCCTCTTGGGACTGGGTGAAGAACCCTTGGCCCTGGGAAAGCGACGCCCCCTGACCCATCAAAACAGCCGAAAGGACACTTGAACCGCTATGTGGATTTATGAACGAAAACTGCAATATCCTGTAAAAATCAAAAAGCCGGATGCACGCGCCGCGCAGATCATCATCTCGCAGCTGGGAGGTCCGGATGGCGAGTTAAACGCCAGTATGCGCTACCTGAACCAACGCTACTCGATGCCCTACCGTGATATCACGGGAATCCTGACCGACGTGGGAACCGAGGAGCTGGCGCATTTGGAGATCGTTGCCGCCATTTTGCACCAGCTCACGAAGGATCTCGACGAGGAGACCATCGCGGCCAGCCCCTTTGCCACCTATTTTGTGGATCACACCACAGGTATCTATCCCGTGGCAGCCTCGGGCATCCCGCAGACCGCGCTCTCCTTCGCCTCGAAGGGAGACGTCTTGACCGATCTGAACGAGGATCTTGCCGCCGAGCAAAAGGCGCGCACCACCTATGACAACATTCTGCGCTTGGTGGATGATCCCGACGTACGCGATCCCATCAAGTTCCTGCGAGAGCGCGAGCTTGTGCATTACCAACGCTTCGGCGATGCCCTGCGTCGGGCGCAGGAGCATTTGGACAGCCGGAATTTCTACGCCATTAACCCGTCGTTTGACAGGGGTATGAAACGCTAACGTTTCGGGGCGGCTTGACTTCAAGCCGCCCTTTTTTTGTTTGGAAGGTATGCGGTATCGTATGTGCAGAACCGTCTCCGATCGCCCAAAATAAGCATTTTGACCTATAATTGCTCTCTGACACGCAAGACATTTGTGCAATTCTCTTGACAGTGCTTCAAAAATATGGTATAATGCAAATGGGATGATAGAAGGGATCGAGTGCTACTGCCTTTTATGATGTGGAGGATATGATATGACTCTTTACAAATTGATACACATTCATGACATTGATGATTACATAGTGCCTGATGTTAAAAATTTAGGTTTTTTCTCAAGCATGCGTAATGTGGAAGATGCGATTGCGTTCTTTGCATCCTTGCCCGGCTTTTGTCATTATCCAAATGGCTTCATCGTTACGGAGCATTCTTTGGAATATGCAAGAATGTCTAAAACGCCTTACGTATATGAAGTATGTATTTCCATTCATGATAAGAATTGGGACTATGAGTACGAGAGTGCGATTAGTATGCACGCCACGCAAAAACAGGCGATGGATGCAAAACAAACATGGATGAAGTTAAACAAGACAAATCATGCCATCTACCATTCAACACTCATCAAACAAATTTGGATTGACAAAAGGAGAGTGGACGAAAAATCTTTGTTTTGGGCAGAGGGATTTCAGTAAAATGAAAAAAGCTATCATTCCGATTTCGCCTTCGCGTTTAGATAAGGAGGTTCTGGTGAAAATGAAAAGGAAACTGATGCTATTTGTGCTCGCTTTTACTACTCTTCTTATAGGTTGTAACGCCGATGTAAACGAAGAAAATGTTATGAAAGACATTGCCATTGTCGAAATGAATCAATATGATATTGACTGGAATCAAATTGAATTTCCGATCAATCTGACAAATTTGGAGATTTTTAAGAAAAAATGCACAATAGAAACAGACGAAAGTGCAGTAAAATTTGCTACCACTATGATAGATGAACTCCATAATTCGAGCAAATTTCTTGATTATGAATCGGTTTCTATTGTCCATTCATTAGAAGATAACATATGGGTCTTTGAGTATGCGGTAGATCAGAAAGACAAGAGGTCGGAGGATTTGATCGATAGCGGAGGGCTATATGTTGCAATGGATGGAAATGAAGGGGTATTGTTGAAAGCTTGGGTTGAGGAATAATATTTTTAAATCAAAGAAAGCGGTGATCCCGATGGCTTTCCATGCCACAAATCACTTCGAGGAGGTTAGGGTAAGATGATCACCTTTGATATAAGTGAATATCGAATAAAAGGGTGTATAATACCTTGTATATGTTTTATCTTGGTTTCCCTAATCGTTATCGTTTCGATCATTAAGGCTATAAAAACATACAAAACCTTTTCTGTTTATTCGCTTATAAAAAGATTTTTTCTGCTCTTTTTTCCTACGATGATTGCTGTTCTCGGAATCCCTTTTTTAGCTATCATCGGACAAACGTTGAAATATGGAATATTTTTGATTGGTGAAAGTTCAACAGATGCCATTTTGCGAGTAGGGGAAGTGGAATCAATAGAGCCGCTGTCAATTCCACCTCAGTACAGCATAAACAAATTCTCAGGCATGCCCGCGGAAGTGAAGATTGATGGAACTGCCTATTATGTGATGTCCGATAGCTTATTATCGCAATCTGATACGATCGAATTCAGCTTTCTGCCTAAAAGCAAAATGATTTTGTCATATCAATCCATCAGTTATGCAGAATATGCTGATCGAATCATATTGCAACAAAACGACAAGGATGCATCTGAAATTGACCCAATATTCGCGATTGTAGTGATAAGTTTTATGATTCTTTTTGCCGTTTTTTCAAAATTCCAATATTTCGATCGAAGGTTAGAGCGAAAAATACGATTGGATGATGAACATTGGGATAAAAATGAAATAAGATTTCACCCCTCGTATATCAAAGGTGCCATCGTGTTTTCGGTTATTGTTCTTTGTGCTGTCGGAGTTCTTTCCGTTCTTTTTTCAAATTTTGTAATTCTGTTTTTGGCAATCGCAGTGATTGTTTTGGGTCTTGCTATCATGTTGAGCGAATATAAAAATTGGCAATTGTCTTATGCAGAAGATAAGATAATTCTTTCCGCGTTCGGCGGAAAGCAAGAGATTATTTCACTTTCAAATGTGGTTTCCGTAGATGAAACCTTGGAAAATTCTTTCCTATCGAAAGGATTCATCTATCGAATTGTAAAAATCCAATATCGCACGGTTATCGCCAAGCAAATGATTACGCAAACAGTTAAATTACACTATCGCTTTCATGTTGGTATCCCTCGATTTTTGGCATTTTACAGAACTGCAACATCTCTTCGCGATGAATCGAACTGAATGATATCTTCACTATGAAGAATGCTGGGGGAAGATCGGTTACAGCCTCCGCCACGGCGGCAGGAGCATTTGGACAGCCGGAATTTCTACGCTATCAACCCGTCGTTTGACAGGGGCATGAAACGCTAACGTTTCGGGGCGGCTTGGCTTCAAGCCGCCCTTTTTCGTCTTTCTTCTTGCTTTTTTCCCGATTTGTGATATAATAATAAAAAATTGGAAGTTTTTTTGCAAAACCGTGTCCTTCCTTCCTTTTTTTTGCGTCTTGTATAAATGATAACCCCTTTGTTTGAATGGAAGGAGACATTTATGAAAAAAGGCAGCGAAATGCAAACCAAAACCACATTATCGGATCAGGAAATCATCGAGCTTTATTGGCAACGGCAGGAAAAGGCGATTTCTGCCACCGATGATAAGTACGGCAAGTACCTCTACACCATCGCCTACAATATCCTCTACAACCGTATGGATTGCGAGGAATGCCTCAACGACACCTATCTGAGCACTTGGAACAGCATTCCCCCTCAGCGACCGTCGGTGTTTCAGGTCTTTCTCTCTCGCATCATGCGGAACAACGCTGTGGACGCCTACCGAAAGAAGGCCGCTTCCAAGCGCATTCCCTCCGAAATGGTCTCATCCTTAGATGAACTGGACGAATGCACGCCCCACGCGCCCTCTCCCGATGAGGAATACCGCATCAAGGAGCTGAGCGACGCTCTGAACGCCTACGTACAGGCTCTTTCCGACCGCGAGCAGTTCATTTTCGTTTGTCGCTATTACTATTCTGACTCGATCGCCATGATCGCCAAGATGCTTCAAATCAGCGAACGAACGGTCACGCGCGAGCTCAAGGAGATCCGCGACAATCTGAAAGCATACTTTGAAAAGGAGGGCTACCAAATATGAGCAAGAAGCATGAATTCAAGTTCGATCTGTTGTCCTCCCTGCAAGACGACGTGATCGACAAGAACACCCGAAAGCGAATCAAGCTGCTGATGGCTCTTGAAAAGCGACCGAACCGCAAGCCTCTTTGGATCACGCTCGGCTCGGTGGCCGCCGTTCTGGCTCTCTTTATCGGTCTGTTCGCGCTCTTTACCAAGCAGGTGCCGATCTACACGGGCATGACGGTTTCTCGAACCGCTCCCGTGAGCGCATCGGCGCTACCGAGCGCAGACGGCGACGACACCGTGCAATTCCTCACTCTTTCCCAGCGGTTTGCCCATGCGCCGTCGAATCCGCATCACGGCGGTGATTTTTCCGGCGACCACAGCGGAAAGCAGGATGACATCGACCAAAGCGATCCCTTCAAAAAGGGTGAGGGCGATGCGATCGAGGAGGAGATCCGCGATTCGCTCTCGGTGGTGGGAGGCGCGAAAAGCATCTACTACGCCAACCCGAACGAAACAGTCTACATCACGGTGCATATCGAAAACCCCGACGACTTCGAGATCCTTTCCTTCACGCTCAACGGTGTGAAATACGCCTCCTATATGTTTGAGCCAGGCTCGGACTTGGAAAATCTGATCCTGAAGGTGGACATTGGAGAGGTGGAGGGGATTCAGCAATACACCATCGACGCCATCAAATATGTGGACGGAACCGCCATCAAGGACGTGCGGATGGACGGAGATCGAACCGTTTGCATCGGCGTTTCCACCGACAAGCAGCCCACCGTGACCGTGGAGGACGAGGTGATCGGCTTTAACGACATCTCCTTCTCGGTTACCTGTCAGGATCCCTTGAATCTGATCTCCCTCAGCAGCGGAAAGCTCTTTGCCGTGCTTTACGACGGCGAGACGCTTCTGAAAACAGTGGAGCTGACGCTTGACAAGAAAAATAAGGTCACCATCGAGGGGCTTGCCACCAATTCGCTCTATCAGTACGCCATTGTAGCCTCCTACGACGCGCTGGACGGCACGGGTCACAACCCCTACACCCTCGCGCAAAAGGCCTTCTGCACCAAGGCGATCGTGCTGTTTGACGGTGTTTCGATCGCTTCGGAGTCGCTCTCCTTTGCGCTTCATTGGGATGCCGAGTTCAAAAAGCAGTCTCTCACCGATCTTTCGCTCTATTTGGGCAATGAGAAGGTTCGTGACTTGGATGTGGACGCCACCACTGTCACCGATCTGCAAAGCGATACCGACTACACCCTCGTCGCCTCCTACAAAAACGGCGTGAAGACCGAAACCATCACCCTGCAATTCCACACCGCGAAAAAGGTCACCCCCGAGATCGGCTTCACAAGCCCTGCAAAGACGCAAACGAGCATTGGCTTTGAAATTGTCGAGAACGATCCCGATGCGGTTGGAGTGCTTACCAAGCTGGAGCTGTTGCTGGGAAGCGCAGTGGTACAGGATGCCTCGCTCGATACCCGTTCCTTTGACGGACTACTCTCCGACAATCTCTACACGGTTCGCTTGACCTACATCTATGATCTCAATGACGGTACAGGCGCGCATACCGTGGTGAAAACGGTACAGATCAAGACCGAGGCAAAAACTGCTCCCACAGTTTCCATAACCCAAACGAACGTCACGCAAACCGGCTTTTCCTTTGACCTCTCTATGACCGATCCCGACGCGATCGGCTCCTTCACCAAGCTGGAGCTGTTGCTCGGTGAGGTGGTTGTAAACGAGGCTTCGGTTGAGGCGCGCGCATTTGACGGATTGCTTTCGGATAATGTCTACACCGTTCGCGCGACCTATGTCTATGATCTCAATGACGGCAAGGGAATCCACACCAAGACGATCGATCTGATGGTTCACACCATAGCAAAGACTGCTCCAACGGTTTCTCTGCGTGAGACGGATTTGTCTCAGACCGACCTTGCCTTTGATTACAGCATGACCGACCCCGACGCGATCGGTTCGATCTTGCGATTTGATCTGCGCGATGCCACAGGGGCTGTGATCGCTTCCAACCTCCCGACCGAAGAGCTCCGCTTCACCGATCTTTCCGCCGCCTCGGAATACACCGTTGTGGCCGTGTATTCCTATGACCTCAACGACGGCGAGGGAATCCATGAAAAGGAGGCAACGCTTCGTGTGGTGACCGACGCGCAGGTGTCGATCCAAAGTGCCATCGTACACACCAAGCAGATCTTCCCGAATGAATCGGTCACGGTTCAGCTTGCTCTTTACAGCCCCCACAACGTCACCTTTACGGGTGTCACCATCAACGGCGTTTCGACCTCCCTCAAAAATATGGGAAATTTCTATCTTGCCCAGTTTGTTCCCTCGGTGCAGAGCGGCGTCTTCGCGGTGGAGATCGATTCCCTGCAATACACCGTTTTAGGGGCGGAAAAGACGGAAGGCATTGCCTATGAAACAGGGGAAACCGTCATGGTGTTCGGTGAATTGGAGGTGGAATCTGTCACGCTCTCCAACGGTCGAAATTACGCCTATGCGGAGGAAAGTGTTACGGGGCTTATCACCTTCCGTGGCTCGGAGGCATACACGGTCAAGTCGATTGGAATCTACCTCGACGAGGAGCGGTATCCTTTGACAAAGGTGAACGACACGCAGTATGCGTTTGAGCCGCTCTTCCATAACAGCCCTTACCCAATTACATCCGTGACCTATGCGATCGGAGATTCCGAAAAAACGCTTGCCTTGGAGGATGTTTCCTTCCAATTCTACCGCTACGGAAGCATGTACCAAACCGAGATCTCCACGCCGCAACAGCTTATGAGCATGGATCCCAATGGCTCCTATATCCTCACACGCGACATTGATATGGCGGGTATTTCGTGGACGCCCTACGCCTTCAACGGCTTCCTCGACGGCAACGGCTATAAGATCAAAAATTTGGTTCTGACGGGCTCGATGTTTACCAAGGCAAACGGAATTCTGGCAAACGTGACGCTGGACAACGTCAGCTACGGCGTTTACATCGCCAACCTTACCGAGTATCATCTGTTCGACCTGATCTCGCAAGAAGCATATGGAACCTATATCAATTGCGTTGCCAACGCCGAAATGAATATTCACATTGATACGATCAATATGCCTTCTTCCTATTCCGATATACGGCTCTTTATCGTGAGTGCATCTAACTTCACCTATAACGGAACGGTTCACGTTACCATTAGTCAAGTTAAAAATAGTTGCAACGACGATATTATCAAGATTTCTCTTGAAGGCGACTATAATGGAAGCCTGACTGCCGTTAAAAAGCAGGTTTCTTGGTCAGATTACATTTGGGAGGAGCATTTGTCCACTGTGATGAACGGTAACGGGCTTTCCTAAACTCAAAAGAGGCGTTACGCTTTTGCGTAACGCCTCGATCTTTTTTCGGTTTCAGAGTGCTTCGGGGTAGTCTCCCGCGGCGTGCAGGCGGCTAAGCGCCTTCTCCACCTCGGGAATGTCCTCCTTGTAGGTCAGACCAAACCATTTGTCGCCCGACGGCTCTGCCTTGACGGTGAGTGTCCCGTCGGCGAGAAAATCGTTGACCATGATGGGAAGCAGGCACTCCGCCTTGACCTCCCCCTCGGGGAGCGATTGGAGAAACCGATGGAAATAGTCCTTCATCATTGGTACAAAATCGGGATGGAAGCCCCAGATGTTCATGGAAACGCACTCGTCGGGCGAGAGGCTTCCCGCATCCGAGAGGATCTGTCTTCCCTCTCCGTATTGAATGTTCTTGGTCTCCTCCACCGCGAGCAGGCGTCCCTCCTCAATGCGGCAGACCCCTCTCGTCACGCCTCCGTTCTCGCTCATGGTGTTTCCGAGAATATACGGAACCATGGCGGCATCGGATGCGCCCTGCAAGCCGCCAAGCAGTCTGTTCAGGATGCGGAAGGCATCCTTGCCGTAGTAGTCGTCGGCGTTGACGGTGGCGAAGGGAGAGGTGAGAAATTCCTCGGCGCAGAGAAGCGCGTGAACCGTTCCAAACGGCTTGACGCGATCCTTGGGAATAGCATAAAAGGCGGGGATCGAGGAATAGTCCTGCACCGCGTAGTCGATGCGCGCGCGTCCCTCAAACTTTTTGCCAACCGTTTCCTTCACTGTCTCCACCATCTCCTCCTTGAGAATGAAGACGATCCGATCAAAGCCTGCCTCGATGGCATCATGGATCGAATATTCCATCAGGCACTCTCCGTGCGGTCCGACGCGCGAGATCTGCTTGTTTCCTCCAAATCGGCTACCAAGTCCTGCCGCTAAAATAACAAGTGTTGTGTTCATCCTTGTTCTTCCTTTCTTTGGTTATATCTCGGTGGTATGCGCCTCTATCATGTGCAAAAGTGTTTCCTCGTCGATCACCCTCACGCCGAGCTGTTGCGCCTTGGTCAGCTTTGAGCCTGCCGCCTCGCCTGCCACCACGAAGGAGGTCTTGGACGAGACCGACCCTGCGGTCTTTCCGCCCGCCATGCGGATGCGCTCGGAGGCCTCCTCGCGTGTGAGTGTGGGGAGCGTTCCCGTGAGAACAAAGGTGAGTCCTTGGAAAAAGTCGTCCTTCGGGAGCTTGACGGGGGTGGTCAGCAGGCCTGCCTCGATCAGCCTTTGGCAAAGCTCTCGATTTTGCGGATGGGAGAAGAAATCCACCACGCAATCGGCTGTGACCTCTCCGAAATCCCGCAGGGAGCAAAGCTCCTCCCTCTCGGCGTTCATGCAGGCCTCGAGGCTTCCGAAATGCTGTGCCAGCGCCGCCGCCGCGACCTCGCCCACGTTGCGGATGCCAAGGGCAAAGATCAGGCGTTCCAGCCCTGCTTGCTTGGATCGCTCCACCGCCTCGATCAGATTTGCCGCCGATCGTTCGCCCATGCGCTCCATCTCGGCAATGTCCTCGGCTCGGAGGGTGTAGAGATCGGCCGCGTCGCCGATCAGGTGATTTTGCAGAAGTGCCTCGACGATCTGCGGTCCTAAGCCGTCGATGTCCATCGCATTCTTGGAGGCAAAATGCTCGATGCCTCTGGAAAGCTGGGCAGGACAGCGACTGTTGGTGCATCGGGTGGCGGCTCCCTCGTCGGCGTCGTAGAAAACAGGCTCTCCGCAGGAGGGGCAACGGTCGGGCATACGGTATTCCGTGAGGGGAGTCGTTCTCAGCTCCGCATGAGCGCGGACGACCTCGGGAATGATGTCCCCCGCCTTTTGCACCGTGACGATATCCCCGATGCGAATATCCTTTTCCAAAATGAATTCCAGATTATGCAGTGTGGCGCGGCTGACGGTGGTTCCCGCCAGACGGACGGGAGACAGCACCGCCGTCGGGGTCAGAACCCCCGTTCTTCCCACCGCCACAGTGATGTCCTCGAGCTTGGTCTGCTTCTGCTCGGGGGGAAATTTATAGGCAACCGCCCATTTAGGGGTGTTCGTTCCCTCTCCGAGACGCAAACGGTCGGCAAGTCGGTCGATCTTGACCACCACGCCGTCGATATCGTATTCCAAGGAATCGCGCAGCTCTCCCAATCGGTTGATATGCGCGGTGACGCCCTCCTCGCGATCGGTCAGGGCGCAGTTCTCCAAGGTGTGGAAGCCAAGCTCACGCAAGCGATCCAGCGTTTCTCTGTGAGAGGTGGGCGCGTGACCGTCGGCGTATAGCTCTCCCTCTTGGAGGTTGAAGACGAAAATATCCAGTCCTCTCTCGGCCGTGATCTTGGGATCGAGCTGACGGAGCGAGCCTGCCGCCGCGTTTCGGGGATTGGCAAGCAGGGGTTGTCCTGCCGCTTCTCTTGCCAGATTGATGCGCTCAAAGACGCGTCTGGGCATATAGACCTCGCCCCGAACCGTCAAGGTAAGCGGCTCGGAGAGAGCCAACGGGATCGAGAGAATGGTTTTGAGGTTCTGGGTGACGTCCTCGCCCTCCGCGCCGTCGCCTCTCGTTGCTCCCTGCGTAAAGATTCCATTCTCATACCGCAAGGAAACCGAAAGCCCGTCGATCTTCGGTTCGACCGAATAGACCGCACCTGCGATGGTTTCCTCGACACGCGAGAGGAAATCGTGAAGCTCGTCAAAGGAAAAGACGTCGGAGAGCGAATCCATCCTTCTTGTGTGGATCACCTTTTCAAACTTATCAAGCGGCGCGCCGCCCACGCGTTGGGTGGGAGATGCGGGATCAAAAAATTCCGGATGCTTCGCTTCCAGAGCCAACAGCTCGGCATACATCCGGTCGTATTCATAGTCGGAGATCTCGGGATCGTCGTCCACATAGTAGCGCTTGGCGTGGTATGCAATGGTCTCCCTGAGGCGTTTGATATAGCTCTCTGTTTCGTTCTGTGCCATGAGCGAGCATCCTTTCTCCTTCGTTGGGCGCGTTTTGGCAACGCTCTTCTTTTATTATACCAAAAAAGCCTCGATTTGTCAATCCTGTTCTTCAACTTTTTCAAATCGGTTCTTTGCATATTGAACAAAAAATGAGACGAAACAGAAAAATCTTTTGGAGCATCTTTACAGGATTTAGAAAGTATGCTATACTGTACTTGTACAGGGAGACCCCTTGTACGATTCCCGAAAGAAAGGATCTGCATTTTTGCAAAGGGCAAACACATGAAGATGACCATTGTTGGACGCCAGATGAACGTTTACGATGAGATGAAGGAGCTCATTGAAAAAAAGCTGACAAAATTTGATAAATTTTTCGGCGGAAAGGGAGAAGCGACGGTCACGCTTAGCTGTAAGCACGGCGTGAAGTACCTTGAGATCACCATCAACGCCGCCAACACCCTGTTCCGCAGTGAGATCGGCTCGGATAGCTTCCGCGAGTCGCTGGACGCCGCCATTGAGGCGATCGAGGGTCAGATCCGCAAGAACAAGACCAAGGTTGCCAGACGCCTGCGCTCGGGCGGCCTCGAGTTCCCTGTCGAATCCTTTGAGGACGCAGAGGATGACGTGGACGAGGAGGAGGGTGTGATCATTCGCACCAAGACCTTCCCCATCAAGCCCATGTCGCCGGAGGAGGCCATCCTGCAAATGAATCTGTTGGGGCATCAGTTCTTCGTCTTTAACGACGACCAGACGCACGCCACCTGCGTGGTGTACGCCCGTCGGGACGGCGCGTACGGTCTGATCGTTCCCGAATAAGAGCAAAACGGCTTCCACGGGTTGCAAGCAACCCGTGGAAGCCTTGAAAATTTGTGAAAAACGCCAAAAAGTTTGGCAAGAAAACGGGAGCCGAAATTGTAATCAAGTATGAGTATAAACAGGCAACTTGTTATATAACAAGTTGCCTGTTTATCTATATTCTGTTACTCGTTTATCATCCATAGAATCATGAATGCAACTGTCACTATAATATGAATAACGGGTAGAAAGCTGATGAAGCTTAGTCTTTTATTAGCGAATGTCTTTATGGCAGAAAAAAGATATGTTAGTGAATAAGTACCTGCAAGTATCATAGAGATTGTAGCAACCACTGCAACAAACAAAGATTGTTCTATCATAACACCTATGTTTGCTAAAGAAATGATAGAACCTAAAATTGTGATTAACGAAATCGGTATAGGAAGTGCCTGTAAAATCATAACTCCCCGTATCATCACTTTGTTTTTCATTGATATATTCCTTTCTGTATTTTATGAGACACACCAGTTTCGCTTTTGTTTTACAGCGGCATAGGGCTTAGCTCCGCAGGTCGCACGCAATCAAAGGCTCTCCCTGTGGGAGAGCTCCCGCGATAGCGGGTGAGAGGGGGTATGACGGCATCCTCTTTCCCTCTCCGTCGGCTTCGGCGCCACCTCTCCCGAGGGGAGAGGCTTTTTTACTCCCATTATAATACAATCGGCTCCCGTTTTCTTACTCCAAGATGTTGGATGTGATGAAGTCGATGCCTGCTTCGATCAGCGACGAGGCATCCTCCTCGGCGTCCACCGTCCAGCAGTTGACCAATCGTCCTGCCTCGTGCGCCCGACGGATCCAGTCGGCGTTGAGGGCCTTGTAGTAAATATCGAGATCAAAGCCTTCCTTCACGCAAAGCGCGAGCAGATCCTCGTCCATCTTGGAGGAAAGCTGTTGCACGGTCTGCTGTGGGCAAAGGCGGCGAATGTAGCGGAGGTTGTCGGTGTTGAAGGAGATGAAGACGACCGAATCGAGATAGTTCTCCTCTCGGATCTCGCTTACCACGCGTCCAACCGTTTCCTCGTCCATCGCGTTCTTCAACTCCAACACACAGGTCTTTTCATAGCGACGGCAGATGCGGATGTACTCGCGCAAGGAGGGCATGCAAAGATCCTCTCTTGGCTCGGTCGTGCCTCGATCAAACAGACGCATCGCTCTCAGCTCGGCATACGGCGTTTCCTCGATCACCCGATCCACGCCTGTGAGGCGCTTGGTGTTGTCGTCGTGAAAGACGATCAATTCTCCGTCCTTGGTGCGGTGAATATCGGTCTCCACGCCCCAATAGCTACGGTTCCCCGCCGCCACAAAGGACGCCGCCGTGTTTTCGGTCTCCAAGCCGCTCACGCCTCGATGCGCGATCATGCGTGCCTGTCCCTTGTCAATTCGTTTCGTGTTCATGGTAGGTATCTCCTTTCGGTTTTGTTCGATAGATGGGCAGATCCTGCGGCTCGGTTCGGTAGAGCTGCCAGAGCATCCAAGCCGTGACCGCCACGCCTAAGATCGCGGTGAAAACCACCGTTGGCGTATCCCACAGATCCCCTGCTCCCAGCGTGGGGATCAGGCTTCCGCAAAAATCATAGATGGCGTGCAGGAGCACGCAATAGACGAGATTTCCCGTTCGGAGGAAGACGATGGCGCACATGCCTCCAATGAGGAAGGAATAGCCCACCTGCAAGAGAGTCGCGCCAACGCCTGCTCCTTCCAGCAGATTCACCAGATGGAACAAACCAAATACGGCGGAGGAAAGGACGGCCGTGAGCCAGATCCCTCGCCTTGTGCCGCCAAAGCGTTCCAGAAGCGTGGGAAGCAGGACACCTCGGAAGGCCAGCTCCTCAAACAGACCGATGCAGAAAGCATCCAAGGCAAAGAGCCAGAGCAGGTCGCCTCTCTCCACCCATGCCCAGCCACGGATGAGGGCGAGAATGGGGAGGTTGTTGACGGCGATCGCCAAGGCAGGCAAAACGGTTGCCAGATGGGCAAGTCTCGGGGCTTGCAGGACGCGGTAGTCCTGATAGAGCAAGAGAAGCACGAAGGCAAGGCTACCCAAGAGGCGCGGCATCAGATTTTTCAGGAGCCGTTGGGTGACGGCATCCTGCGAATAGGTGGGATCCCAGATCCAAAGCGCCACGAAGGCGACCAAAGCCAGGATCGCGCCAAGCCGCAATAGGGTGTCACGCTTCATGGGCGTCGTCCCCCTTTGGTTCTTCCCCGTCGGCCGTTCCTCTCCTTTTGCGGTACACGCCCCACCAAAACAGCCCCACGCCGACGAAAAAGAGGATCAGCGCGACAAGCTGAGAGGGCGAGAGGAAGGAGACCACCGTCGCCCCCCGATCGTCGTCTCGAAAGAACTCGATCACGAACCGCCATACGGCGTAGAGCGACAGGTAGACCGCCAGATTGAAGGGGCGATTCTTCCACCGACGCCACGTCAACAGACCGCACAAGAGGAACAAGAAGATGGCTTCATAGAGCTGGGTCGGAACGACCTTGACTCCTAAGTAGGCGTGCGGAAGACCGTACCAAGCCTCGGTGACACGCCCGTGACAGCATCCTGCGAACAAACAACCCAGTCGTCCAAATCCGTGCGCCAAGGCGATCGCGCCCGCCGCGTTGTCGGAGACACCGCCAAAGCACCCCAATGCCTCCCCCTTGGGAAGCAGGAAGTGTCCTGCCACGAAATAGACAGCGAGAAACACGCCAACGCCTCCCACAAGTCCACCGTAGAAGGTGGCTCCCGTGGATGCGTTCAAGACAAATTCTCCGCTTTCAAGGGCATTATAGACCCCCTGCATGAGGATCGCGCAACCGTAGCCCCCCACTAAGGCGGCGAGAGACGCGAAGATGCAGATGTTTTGCAACCTTGCTCCATAGCCTGCCCGATCGCTGAAAAAGCGGAAATAGACCAACGCGAGAAAGAAGCCAACAGCAACCAAAAGCTCGTACAGCCCCATTCCCCAAAACAATTCATACGGATACATCAGTCCCCCTCCTTTCAAGGAAAGATCGCGGGAATGAAGGTGTAGGCTCTCTCCTCAAAGGGCGTGGGGATCTCTGCCGCCTCCAAGGCCTCTAAGAAGCCAAGGTCGGGCTCCAACCCCTGCAACAGGGACAAATAAGTCTCCCGCGCGACGTCAAGGGAGGCGCCTCGCGCGATGCCGTAAAGCTGAACAGCCGCCACAGCCGACACCGCATAGCTCACATAGTACGCAGGGCTTTCCAGCACCACCCATCTCCAATAGGTGTGCATATCGCCCACATACGTCTCCAACCAACTCTTATCTCCCCATCCTGCCAGCACCTCGTCCATAATGGCATCCAAGCGCGCGGCATCCGTGGGGGCTTCCAGATAGCATCGCTCCTCAAATTCATCCACGATCAGGGGTACGATGATCGAGGCGGTAAGGGTGGAATAGATCTGATAGTAGATCATGGTTCGGCTCAAATCGGAATTCAGCGCATCGATCAGGTGCGCCGTGAAGAGCCACTCATTTCCCTGCGAATGCACCTCGGCAAGATCCAGCTGTATTTCGGTCTCTCCGTTTTCCAAATAGGCCAGATAATGTCCCATTTCGTGGATCACCGTGTAAACATCCTTGTAGCTTGGACCAAAGTAGCAGTAGGGGCGCTCGGCCGCATAGAAATAGCCCGTAAACGCACCTTCGTAGGCATTCTCCGACGTGGCAAAGTAGGAATTTTCGGCGTAAAGCGCGTCTCGCATCCCAGCAGCGATCCTGTAATCAAAACCGTCGAGATAGCTTTTCAGAACAAATTCGGCGCTGTTGGCATAGTTCTTTGTCAGGAGGGACTCTACGGTCTCTCTCTCCTCTTGCCACAGCTCGGAATAGGACTCCGCGAAGGAATTGTAGGTGCTCTCCACCATGGGAACGAGATACTCCTTGACATACGCTCGCATGGTCTTGACGTCGTCGGCGGTAAAGTCACGCTCGTAAAGCTCGGCATAGGCATAGGTACGGTAATCGGAATAGCCCTCCAAGGCGGCCAGACGGTTGTTGTTTTGCAGGAAGGTCAGGTAGGCCTCGGCCGCGCCTTGGGTGAAATTCGCCTCGTCCAAGGAGCGGTACGCCACCAAAAGCGCGTCGTTTTCCTTGCTGATGGCAACGTGCTCTTGGGAAAAGCCACGCATATCCTCGATCTCCTCCTCGGTCCAATCGTGGAAGAAGAAGGTCTTGTGCGGTGCGTTCGATGCGTCGATCCGCTTGCACATGGCGGTGTAGGCATCGTAGGCGTCGGTTCCGAGCGACTGCGCGAACAGATAGGTCTCGGCGTTTTGCTCGTTTGCCATATCTAAGCAATAGTAGATGTAGGCAAGCTGGGCTTGGGTGGCAATGTGATAGTATTTCTCCTCAACCGTTTCCATAGTTTGAGCGATGGCATCCTCCTTGACGGCAGGATCGTTCACCATGCTCTCCGCCATTTCCAACAGGAAGCAGAAATCGTCCAGATCCTGCTCGGTGAGGGTATAGGTGAGGTCATACGTCGGATTTTCGGGATCGGCGTCTCCCCACGACGGCTGTAACGGCTGGGTCTCCTCAACCGTCTCCTGCGTTTCGTCCTCGGTCATCAAATATTGCAAGAAGCCCAGCGCGCAGGAGGAGAGGGAAAGCAAGCACAGGCAAAGCGCCAACAGCGCGGCAAGCAAACGAAATCTTCTTTTCACAGTAACTCTCCTTTCGTGTTTATCCTATTTATTATCATATCACATTTATCATGGAAAATCAACTGTTTTTGGCAAAATGGAGAAGAAAACGACGCGCTCCCTCCATCCAAACAAGCGTGACGAGCACCGCCAGAAGCGCCCATTCCTCCATGCCCTCCCTTCCGATCAGAACGCCTACCGCGACCAGCAACGCCGACAGCGATTGCAGGCAGAGGGCGCATTCTCCGTGTGACAATCCCATCGCGACGAGGCGGTGATGCAGATGGGCTCGATCGGCTGCAAAGGGATTTTTCCCACGCAAGAGCCGCCGCGCGACCGCCGAGGAAAGATCTACCAACGGATAGGCAAACAAAAACAGGGGAGACAGACTACTAAGCCCTCCTACCCCCGCCCGAAAGGCAGGCAAGGACAACGCGCCGAGCAGAAAGCCGACGCTTCCCGATCCGCAATCCCCTGCGAAGATCCTCGCCGGTGGACGGTTGAAGACGAGAAACCCCGCGCAGGCGGCGGCAATGCACAAGGAAAGTCCTGCCCCCGCCCGCTCTCCCATGCCGAGCAAAAACAGGCACAGCCCCACGCCCTCGATGCAGGAAACGCCTCCAAAGAGCGAATCCAAGCCGTCGATGAAGTTATGCGCGTTCGTCAGGAGCAGGATCCACAAAACACTTCCCAAAAAGGCAAGCCCACGCATACCGAGAAGACGCGCGGTCAGGCAGGAAGCGATCCCCTGCACCCCCAGCTTGGCAAGGGCAGGAAGGGGGTGAATGTCGTCGACCAGACCCAATGTCAGCATCAACAGTCCCCCTGCGACCGCTCCCCATAACGGGGTGGCTTCCCTCCAAAGAAGGGCGTACGATAGCAGGACTGCCGCCATGATCGATAGTCCTCCGCAACGGGGGACGGTGTCGCGGTGCATGCGTCTTGCGTCTCTCGGTACGTCCACCGCTCCCATCCTCCAAGAAAGCGCGAGCAGGCTCGGCATCCACGCAACCGTTGTTGCAAAGGCTAAGACCGCGCATCCCATCCATTCCATCGCCCACCTCCCACAAAAAAAAGCCACCCTTCCGCTCAAACGGAATATGTAGCTCTTTTTTGTAGTTTGTTTATCAGCGGATCTGCACGAATCCCAGCTTCTTTTGCACCTTGGACAGCGTGCGGCGGGCATAGTAGGAGGCCTCCTCCGCGCCCTTCTTCATTTGCGCCTCCAAGCCTGCCTTGTCGGCAAGCAGCTCATAGAAGCGAGCCTGCACAGGCGCGAGCGCGTCTGCCGTGACCTCTCCCACCGCCAGCTTGAAATCGCCATAGCCCATGCCGTCGAACTCTCGCTCGATCTCCTCCATGCTCTTACCCGTGAAGCAGGAATAGATCGACATGAGGTTGCTCACGCCCGGCTTGTCGGGGGCAAAGCGGATCTCCGATCCCGAATCGGTGACGGCTCTCTTGAACTTTCTGATAATTGTATCCCGATCGTCGAGAATATATACCACCGCGTTGGTGTTTTCATCCGACTTGCTCATCTTTTTCGTCGGATCTGCCAGCGACATGATCTTCATGCCGTTCTTGGCGATCACCGGCTCGGGGATGGTGAAGGTGCCGGGATAGATCTGATTGAAACGTTCTGCCACGTCTCGGCAAAGCTCCACGTGCTGCTTCTGGTCGATTCCGACCGGCACGACGTCGGTCTGATAGAGCAGAATGTCTGCCGCCATCAAGGCAGGATAGGTAAACAGTCCCGCATTGATGTTGTCGGCGTGCTTGGCGCTCTTATCCTTGAGTTGCGTGCTGCGCGAAAGCTCTCCGAGCATGGTGAAGCAGTTGAGGATCCATGCAAGCTCCGCATGC
>JAZSKO010000156.1:0-17093 GCA_045534875.1 Eubacteriales bacterium
CGCTTCTCGAAAGCCTTGGGATCGCCCGTCCCAGCGGTATGGGCGTTCGCACCCTGCAAGAGGCGCTGAACGCCGCCGGGCAGCTCGGCTATCCCGTTCTGCTTCGTCCCTCCTACGTGATCGGCGGTCAGAACATGAAGATCGTTCACAACGCCCATGAGGTCACCCTCTACATGAACCGCATCCTTGCCTCGGGAATTGAAAATCCCGTTCTGGTGGATAAGTACATGATGGGAACCGAATTGGAGGTGGACGTGATCTCGGACGGCACTGATGTGCTGATCCCCGGCATCATGGAGCATATCGAGCGCGCAGGCGTTCACTCGGGCGACTCGATCGCCGTTTATCCCCCCTACAATCTGACCGATATGATGACCGAGCGCATCATCGAATGCTCGCGTTCCTTGGCCTTGGCGCTCGGAACGAAGGGACTGGTCAACATTCAGTACCTCATCTGGCAGAACCAGCTTTACGTGATCGAGGTCAATCCGCGCGCCTCGCGTACCGTACCCTACATCAGTAAGGTCACGGGCGTGCCGATGGTGGACGTTGCCTCGCGCGTGATGCTCGGTGAGCCCTTGGCAAAGCAAGGCTACGGCACGGGTCTTTACCGTACCCCTCCCTACTTTGCCGTCAAGGTTCCCGTCTTTTCCTTTGAAAAGCTCAACGACGTCAACGCCTATCTCGGCCCTGAAATGAAATCCACGGGCGAGGTTTTGGGCGTTGGAAAGACCTTGCAGGAGGCACTCTTTAAGGGGCTGACCTCTGCCGGTATGACGGTGAACGCCACGGGAGAGCGTCGCGGATTCCTCATCAGCGTGGACGAGCATGACCTTTACGAGATCGTCTCGCTCGCCAAAAAGCTGGATGATCTGCACTTTACGCTCTACGCCACCGAGGACACCGCCAATGCCATTTCGGGTCTTGGCATCGACGTCGAGCGCGTTCCCGATATACACGCCTCGGATCGCATCTTCGAGCTTTTGGAGAGCGATCGCATCTGCGGCATCGTTTACACGGGCGCGCTTCTGGACTCCACCGTGGAGGACTACATCGCCCTGCACCGCCGCGCCCTGCAGCTCGCGATCCCCTGCTTCACCTCGCTCGACACCGCCAACGCGCTGGCCGATATCATCGCCAGCCGCTACACCGAGCAGAACACCGAGCCTGTGGATATCAACCATATGCGCTCCACGCGCCGTCGCTTGCCCTTTGCCAAGATGCAGGCGACCGGAGACGATTATATCTATCTTGCCAACTTCGACGGCAGCATCACCTGTCCCGAATCGCTCTGCATCTCGCTCTGCGACCGTCACACCGGCATCGGTGGCTACGGGATCGTGCTGATCGAGCGGAGTGAGGTGGCCGACGCCGCCATCCGCATCTACAATCGCGACGGCTCGCGCGGCGTGATCGCCGGAAACTGCATCCGTTGCGTTGGAAAGTATCTCTACGACAATGGTTTGGTGACGACTACCGACCTGCGGATCGAGACCGACGCGGGCATCAAGTCCCTCCATCTCTACACCAGCGCAGGACGCGTCAGCTCGGTGACAGTGGACATGGGACGTCCTCAATTCGCTCCTGCCACCATCCCCTGCACGCTCTCGGGAGACACGGTCTTGGATCGTCCCATTTCGATCGGCGGTCAGGAGTATCGCATCAACGCGCTCTCGCTGGGCAATCCGCATTGCGTTGTCTTTGTTGACCGCGTGGATCGCGTGGACGTGGCAAGCATTGGCCCGCTCTTTGAGGCCTCCCCCCTGTTCCCGAATCGCGTGAATACCGAATTCGTCCGCGTGGTGAATCGGAGTATGCTGAAAATGCGCGTGTGGGAGCGCGGAAACGGCGAGACCTTCGCCTGCGGAAGCGGTGCGTGCGCCGCCGTGATCGCCGCCGTGGAGAACGGACTTTGCGACAAGGGTCAGCCCGTGACCGTAAAGGTGCGCGGTGGAGACCTGATCGTGGTCTACGATGGCGAGACCGTCTCGCTCACCGGAAACGCCGTTCTGGTCTACACAGGCGAGACCGAATATTAACCAAAAATCAACCAAAAAAAGAGCCGCCCATGGAGGGATTTCCTTCCATGGGCGGTTTTTTCGTATGCAATTGTTTTATTCGCGGTTGAGAAAGGCGCGGGTCTTGGGGGAGCGCGGAGACGTGAAGAATTCCTGCGGCGTTCCCTCCTCCTCGATGAGTCCATCGGCAAAGAAGATCACGCGATCGGCCACGTTCCTTGCAAACTCCATCTCGTGGGTGACCACCAGCATGGTGCATCCCTCGTCCTTGAGTCCCTTGATCACGCGAAGCACCTCACCCGTCAATTCAGGGTCGAGAGCCGAGGTCGGCTCGTCGAAGCAGAGCACGGCAGGCTCCTGCGCCAAGGCTCTGGCGATCGCCACGCGCTGCTGCTGTCCGCCGGAAAGCTGACAGGGGTAAAAATTCGCCTTTTCCGAAAGTCCCACTCTCGCCAAAAGCTCCCATGCACGCGCGCGGTTTTTCTCGGCCGCCTCGGCAAAGGCCGCCTTGCGCGCCCTTCCGAAGGGGATCTCCGCGCGAATGCGCTCCTTGGTGCGGAGCTGCACGGGAAGATAGACATTTTCGAGCGCCGTGTACTGCGGAAAGAGATTGAAGGATTGGAACACTAGTCCCAATTTCAGTCGCATCGCGCGGATCTCGGCAGGCTTATAGGTGGTCTTCGCGTCAAAATGAAAGCCGTTCTCCAGCGTGATGGTTCCCTCGTCTGCCATCTCCAAAAAATTCAAGCAACGCAGGAAGGTGGTCTTTCCGCCTCCCGAGGAGCCGATCACAGCCACCACCTCGCCCTCCTTCATGGAAAAGTCGATCCCATGGAGAACGGAGGTGTTTCCAAACCGTTTTTTCAGTCCTTTGATCTCCAAAAAAGCCATAACGTCTCCCCTTATACCTTGTAGTAGTCCAGCTTCTTTTCAAGGTATCGAAACAGGAGCGTAAGACCTCCAACGAACACCAAAAAGAACACGGCAATATAGAACATCGGCCAGATAAGACCCTTGGACAAAAAGTCCATCTCGTTGATGAAAAAGATCTCGGCCACGGCGATCACTCTCGCCAAGGAGGTGTCCTTGACCAAGGTGATGACCTCGTTGCTCATGGGGGCAAGGATCCGCTTGACCACCTGCATCAGAATGACGGTGGAAAAGGTCTCCTTTGCCGTCATGCCAAGCACCTGCGCGGCCTCATACTGTCCCTTGGGGATGCTTTGAATGCCGCCTCGGTAGATCTCCGAGAAATAGCAGGCGTAGTTGATGACGAAGGCAACCAGCGCCGCCGTAAAGCGACCGTTCGTGCCCGAAAAGGGATGCGCGCCGAACAACAGTCCCGGGACGTAGAATACCACGAAAAGCTGCAGCATCAGGGGCGTTCCCCGAATGATCCAGACCACGGTGCGACAAAGAAGCGACAGAGGCTTGAACTTGGACATGGAGCCGAAGGAGATGATCAGCCCCAGCGGCAGAGAAAAGACGAGCGTGAGCAAAAATAACAGACAGGTAACGCCAAACCCCTCAAAGAGGCTTGCGGTTATGGACCAAAAATTCATTTTGCCTCAGCGCCGATGTTCGCGATCAGATCGTTGGTCAGATTGTACTTTTCAGCAAGAGCGGCAAGCGTGCCGTTCTCGGAAAGGGTCTTGATGGCCTCGTTGATCTTCGCGGTCAGATCGCTTCCCTTACGGCAGCCGATGGCATAGACCTCGGATTCGGGGGAAACGGCGGGGTTGATCGAAAGAGCG
Organism: Eubacteriales bacterium; assembly: GCA_045534875.1. Classification (GTDB taxonomy): domain Bacteria; phylum Bacillota; class Clostridia; order Oscillospirales; family CAG-272; genus UMGS1865. Next base: position 3,773 of record JAZSKO010000156.1, read on the forward strand.
GCGTAGTCGCCCTTGCCGACCATAGCCTTTGCCATCTGATAGTCGATCACGGCAAAGTCAGCGTTTCCTGCGACCAGCTCCATCAGAGCCGATGCCTGCGAGGTGAAGGTGGTGACCAGATTCTCAGCACCTGCCAGCTCCTCAGCCACGCCCTGACCCGACGAGCCGCCCTCGGCAACGCCCTTCTTGCCTGCCAAGGACTCCTTGGTGGCAAGCTCGGTCAGACGGTCGGTCTTGGTGACCAGAACCTGACGGTTTTCCAGATAGGAGTAGGTGAAATCGACGTACTCGGTACGGGATACGCCATCGCTCTCGTTTCCGTAGGTAAAGCCGTTCCAGATCAGGTCGATCGCGCCGCCGTTGAGCTCGATGTACTTGTTGGGCCAGCTAATGACCTGGAACTTCGCCTCAACGCCAAGCTCCTTGGCAACCGCCTGTGCGAACTCGGTGTCAAAGCCGGTGAGGTTTCCGTCGGCGTCAAAGTAGTTCATGGGCTCGTAAACGGTGATACCGCAAACGAAATAGCCCTGCTCCTCAACCTTCTTCCAGTCCGACTTCTTTCCGCAGGAGGAAAAGAGTGCGAGGCAGGAGAAGCAGAGCGTGAGCGCGAGGATGAGAGTGACAAAACGTTTCATGATGTAAATTCCTTTCTTTATCACTTTAACAAAGTAAAGTGTTGATGCCCCTATTATACTACACTTTTTCTCTTTTGTAAAGTCTTTTTTGAAAAAAACTTAAAAACCTGTGAGGGGAAGGCTGTGGGGTGAATACAAGCAGTCATCTTTTTTCGTTTTTTTCAATATAGTCCAACATGCGCTCCATGGGATCGCAACCATCAATTTCCAACACGGTTACGGTATCCCAAATTTCAACGAGTGATTTCTCGTCAAACACTTTGGCAACCGAAAACTCCTCAAAAGTGGAATATTCCCCTCCGCTTTTGCCATCTTCGCCGAGTCCAAACCAAAATATGTCTTGCCCCGTCTCTTTATCTGGCATTTTTCCCATCCCACATTCAAGAAAGCGCTCGCTCCCCTTTACCGAAAATTCAATTTCAATGCAATATTTGTTTTGAAGATCAAACGCCATCATGTTTCTGAATTGATCAAAGGATATCATACCGTTTCTCCTTTTCGGTCGCCAAATTTATTTTTCCTTATAAATGAGGGAATCCCCTCTGTTTATCATTTTCTCGTCTTTGTTTTTATCGTCTGATCTTTCGAATCGACAAAAATTTCGTTCAAATCGGCTTTTCGGCTCTCACGCGCAGGCGTCCCTTTCGGTTCTCGCCCTCATAGGAGCGCAGATAGAAGCGTCCGAAGCCTCGGATGGACAGCACCGCAGGAGCTTCGATCAGGTGGTCGACCCGTTCCTCGGTCTCGTAGTCCACCTCCACCAGTCCCGTTCGGACGAGCCTTTGCGCCTCCTCGCGGGAGCAATCGGCAAACGCCGCCACAAGGCAATCCAGCCGAGGCGAGGCAACGGTGGTTTGGATGGGAGTGAAGGCTCTGCCGTCGGTAAAGCTCTCGTCGATCTCGTATTCCCGACAGGTGACGGTGTCGCTTGCCACCTTGCACAGGCTCTCGATCAGGAACGGGATCAGCCGTTTCTTGCAAAACAAAACCGCGCAGGTGTCGCTTTGCACCGCGATGTCGCCAAGGATATCCCTCTCCAAGCCAAGTCCCAAGATCGAGCCGAGATAGTCCCGATGGGTAAGGGCTCGGTAGCCGCTTCCCGTGACGCGGATCGCGCCCACGCCGTCGCCTGTCGTATCCACCCCAAGGGCTTCGGGGTCGGCGACGCGCTCGGTGATCCATTCGGCATAGAAATCGGGAAGCAAAAACAGGCAAACCCGTTCGGCCTCTTGGTAGCCTCCCCAAAGGATCGCCTGCTTTTCGTAGCCTCTCGCCGTCAGATACCGTTCGGTCTGCCGTCTTTCCCCCGGTGTGAGAAAGGGGCTGACCGCCACCTGTCCCCGCTCGGCGGCGGCGATATAGTCCTCGATGCGCGCCTCCAAGGACTCTCCTGTCATCCTCCCGCCCATCAGAACAGCATGACCACCGTTTCCAGAACGGTGAGAAGCAGGAAGGTGATCAGATAGGGGATATCCAGCGGCACCTGCTGAAACCAGTTGTTCTTATAGCAAAGAATGCGAATGGGCTGGATGAACGGCTCGGTGACCATATAGAGAAAGGCTGAAAATTTCCACGACATTTCGGGGTCGAGCCAAGAAACGATCATGCGAGCCAGCATGGCAAGCTCCAAGACCGACAGAAAGGTCAGGAGCAGATTTTGAAAGAAAAACAGCACCAGTTCCAACGGAAAACCTCCTAATTACCTCGGCTAAAACAGGGAACGCCGTCGGAGAGAAGCACTCTCCCCGACGGACGTTTCCCAGATGATCGGCAAGGGAGCCCCCTGCCCTACGAAATAAAAATCAAACTTCCTCGACGGTCTCCTCGATCTCCTCCTCAACCACCGTTTCCACGGGGGCGGCGGGAGCGACGGGAGCGGCGGCGGCCGGCATATCCTCATCGGACACGAAGCCCGAAATATCCACGCCTGCGGGCGACACCACAATGGTGTTCTTGTTGGTCTTGATCATCTCTCCGCCCAGAACATAGGCAACGCCTGCCAAGAAGTCCACCAAGCGGTGCGCCTGATCCTTGGTCAGGTTGCTGATGTCGAGCAACACGATGCAACCGTCCTTCAATTTGTCGGCGATGCGGGTGGCCTCGGTGTGGCTCTTGGGCTGGAGCAGCTTCAAGGACACCTTATCGGGGCTGGCGGGATGGATCTCGGGATCCTTGCGCGCGGGGCTGTTGAGAGACGCCACGTCGGCATCGGTCTCGGCATCCGCCACGTCGGCAGGAATATCGTTGGGATCGTAGTACAGGTCGCTGTATTCCTCGCCCTCGAGGTCGGCGTTGTCATTTCGGATAAACTTTTTGAGCAGATTCATCTTTCTTCCTCCATTTTCTTCACAATGCGTATTCGTCTTATTCTTCCGTCGGCTCTTGAAACAGAGCGCGTCCTACGCGGATCATATCCGCTCCCTCGGAAATGGCGACCTCAAAATTGTCCGACATTCCCATGGAAAAGATGGGTCTATCTATATTATGAAGGTTTTTCTCCCAAATGTCAAGACCTAAACGGTAAGTTTCTTGAAAATATTTTCGATAATCGTCCTTTTTTTCACATTTTGGGGCGACGGTCATGAATCCTCGGAGCGCCAGATGGGGCATGGTGGCGATCGCCTGACAGAGTGACGGGGCATCCTCGGGCAGAACGCCGCTCTTGTTTTCCTCTCTGCCAATGTTGATCTCTACCAGCACATCCATGACGCGGTCATGCTTTTTCATCTGCCTCTCGATCTCCTCTGCGAGGCGAAGCGAATCCACCGAGTGGATCATGCAGACCTTATCGGCGATGTACTTGACCTTATTGGTTTGGAGCTTGCCGATGAAATGGAAGCGCAACCCCTCACGATCCAGCCCCTCCCAGTGTTCCAGCAGCTGCTGGACGCGGTTCTCGCCTACGTCACACACGCCAAGGGTGCGGTGCAGATAGTCGATATGCGCGGCATCGGTGTATTTGACCGCCGCGATCAGGCAAACATCGCGTCTCCCCGCGGCCTCCTCGGCGTGGCGGATGCGCTCGGCGATGCTCCTGTATTGCTCGTCCATATAGGATAATGGGTTCATGTATATACCTTCCCGTGATAGAGATTTTTCCCTGCCGTGACGATCAGATCGTTCCGACCGAGATAGGAGAGAGCGTGCTCGGGGGCAGGATCGGTCTTGGAGACGATCACGTAGCCCTCCTCTCTGTAAAGCGAATGGATGCGACAGAAGCGCAGGGTGCTTTCCTCAAATACGTACACGCCGATCTCGCCGTCCAAGGTGACCAGCGCCGATTCGGGAACGTAGAAGCCCTGCACGCGGTCGACCGTGACCGTCACCTCTTGGCTTCTCGAAAAGGAGAAGGACGAGGGGGTGACCTCCGACCGGAAGATCACGGCGGTATCGTCTCCCATGCCGATCAGGATGCCGACGCATTCCAGCTCCAGCTCCATGCCGTCATCGGGAAAAGCGACGGGATAGACTTGCCCGACCTCAAAAAGCTCGCTTCCGCCGTCAAATTCCGCCACCAGATGCCAGTCATGCCCATAGCAGAGCTTTCCCGCCACCGTTCCGTCCGTCATGACGGGGGGCTTATTTTGGAGAGCGGTGAGAGTGTCGTAGGTGATCCCCTCCAAGGCTTGCGAGGAAAAGAGGCTCTCATAGCCGTCCACCTGATCGGGGGAATAGTAATAGGCCGAGGCATCCTCATTGTAAATCGTTTGCTTCGTTCCCGTCAGGAGCGCGTCGCGTTCCTGCTTCGCCTTTTTTAAGGCGTCCTCCAGCTCGGCGGCATCCCCCGTGAGCGCATTGTATCGGTTGAGGCTGATGAGGAGCTTGTCGCTCAAGCCCTCGATCTCGCCCCAGTTTCCTTCTCCAATGGCTCGACAGATCGCTTGTAGAGATGCCCTCGCCTCGTCGCGGTAGACCTCGGACTCGGAGAGCGAGGTGTCGGCGTTCGGGATCGAGGATTCCAGCAGTCTGATCACCGCGTTCCACTCGTCCAGCTCCTTCTGCTTTGCCGGATGATCGGATACCGAGGCATCCGTCCAGATCTCGGCCAGCGCGCCGTTCTTGCCGACCTTCGTGCCGCTCTCGGCAAGTCCGCAAACGATCCCCTCTTGGGGAACGGTCAAGATCGTTTCATCCCGAAAGAGCCAGCCCTCTCCCGAGAGCAGACGCGTGTCGGTGATTTCTCTTGCGGGGATGGTGGACAGGCTCGACGCCGTGTCCCCAAGCGCGTGATACACGGTGTAAACGATCAGGCATAAGAGCAAAAAAGGGATCACAAGACGGAAAAGCAGCTCCTTTGGTTGGATCCGTTTCTTCATGCCTTCTCCTTTCCCCCGTGGGTGTTTTCGTTATCGTTCGAGGATCGCGGTCGCCTCTTGCAGGATCTCCCCGAAGGGACGAATCTCGCCGTTTCGGTCGACGTCGATCCATGTTACGTATTCCTTGGCTGAAAACCAAGTCATCTGTCTTTTTGCGTAATGCCGCGTGGCAAGTCGGAGGCGTGCCTTGGCTTCGTCAAGGCTCTCGTCGCCGCGCAGATGCCCCAGCAGCTCCTTATATCCGATGGCTCTTGCCGCCGTTTCGTTGGCTTCAAACACGCCTGCCTCGTCGAGACGTCGCGTTTCCTCCAAAAGTCCCTCGGCGAGCATCTGCTCCACGCGCCCATCAATTCGTTTGTAGAGCAGCTCCCTCTCGGTGCAACGCAGACCGATCACCGTGGCGCGGTAGCGGCTCTCGCCCTCGCGCGACCGTCGATCCCATTCGGATTTCGGAATACCCGTCTGCCGATGGATCTCCAAGGCGCGAATGACGCGCGGGAGGTTGTTTTCATGAATCGCCTCCGCGCTTTCGGGATCGACCGCTCGGAGCATTTCGTGAAGCGCGTGGCTTCCGTTTTCTTGCGCGTACGCGCGCAATTCCTCGCGCAGGGCGCGATCGGGGGCGGTTTCGGCATCACAGCCACCACCCATGAGCAAGCGTTCGAGGTAGAGCCCCGTCCCACCGCACAGAATGGGCAGGATCCCACGCTCCCGACAATCGTGGAGCGTTTCCTCCGCGGCCGCCACATAGTCGGCGCAGGAGAAGGGATGCATGGGGTCGGCAATGTCGATCAGGTGATGGGGGACGCGCGCCCGCTCCTCTTTCGTTGGCTTCGCCGTTCCGATGTCCATGCCTCGGTAGACCTGCATGGAATCGCAGGAGAGGATCTCGCCCCCCATCCGCTCGGCCAAGGCCAAGGACAGCGCGGTCTTCCCGATCGCCGTTGGTCCGACGACCGCCAAAATCGCTTGCTTTTGGTTCTCCATAGGTCAGTTTTTCCCTCGCATCACACGCAGGATCACGGGAGAGAGCACCAGATTGATGCCGAACTCCACAAGGAAATTGATTCCTGCCAAGCCGATAAACATATACGCCGCCACATTATCTCCGAAGCCGAAGCTGACCGCCCACTCGCGAACGGTGTCCATGAAGAAGGCAAGGCACCCCAAAAAGAAGATTCCCGTGTTGGTCAAGGGGCAGACGACGGCCGAGACGTACACGGCCAGAATGTTATTCACACGCATCAAAAGACGGTAAACAAGTCCCGACACAAATCCGCAGGCAAAGCCCTTGACCAGAACCGTCAGAACCGTGCCGACGGGATTGACCACAAGGAAGGCCGAGGCGTCACCGCTGAGCAGAACCACAATTCCAAAGACCAATCCGAGCCAGCCGCCCATCCAAGGTCCTCCCTTTGCCGCGCCGATCACGATCGGGATCAGCACAAGCGAGATCGTGAAGGGCAGAAGCGGAAAGGCCGCCTTGATGCCTAAGGCCAAGAATTGCAGGATCACCACCATGGCGGTCAGGATCGCGCCAAGGGTGAGCGTGTAGGTGGACATACGTTTGGTTGCTTTCATAACAATACCTCTTTCTGCTGTCGCTCCGACCGATCGGATGCAACGCTGTAAAATGATTTATAAAAACGGCAATGCCGCTCTTATCGACGGTTTTTTCGGTGGATATGGTACAAGCCTTGCAGGGTAAGATGCGCGATCGGCTCGATCGCCTCCTCACAGCAGGGCAGAACGACCGAGGCGTACTCTCCCGTTGCCACCACCTGCAAGTCCATCGGCGCAACCTGACGGCGCACGCGCCCGATCAGCCCGTCCACCATCGCGCCATGCCCGTGTAAGGCACCCGCGCGCATGGAATCCTGTGTGTTCTTCCCCACCAGTCTCTTGGGGGGCGCGACCGAGACGTCCGGCAGCTCCGAGCCAAACGCCGAAAGGGCGTCCAAGGACATCCGCACACCCGGCGCGATGATGACCCCTTCGAGCGCGCCGGACTTGTCCAGCACCGCAAGGGTCGTGACCGCTCCGAAGTCGAGGATCGCCATGGGGGGCTTCCCTGTTTCCAGCGCCGCCACCGCGTTTGCCACGAGATCGGCTCCGAGCTGGGTCTGGTCGTCGATGTGGATGGAAAGCCCTGTCTTGATGCCGGGGCCAACCTCCAAGGGCGTGATACCGAAGCACCGCTGCATGGCCTCCCGCATCACAGGGGTCAGGGGCGGCACGACCGATGCCACGATCCCCTCGGTGACCTGCTTGGGATCGACATGATACAGGCGCAAAATACCATCCAAGAGAACCGCGTATTCGTCTGCGGTGCGCGTTTTGACCGCGTCCACCCGACTCTCCATCACCAGCTCTCCCGTTTTGTCAAAGATCCCGCATTCGATCCTTGCGTTTGTCACGCTAACCGCCAGCAGCATCCTCGATCCCCCCTTCCTTCTTTCCTTTTATTGTAACACAGTCACCTGTTTTTGTCAATCCCCTTCTTGTCCTCGAACGCCGAAAAAGGCCGCCAAGTGCTTGTTTTTGTAGGCCTTCTCGCCGCTGACCTCCCGCCTCACCGAAAGCCACGGAGGCAGGTCGATCGGCTGATCCTCGCGCTCCAGCTCGATTTCAAGGATCGCGCGATCGCGAAGGAAGGGATAGACGTCGAGCTCATAGAGATGTCGCTCTCCCGACACGCGGTAACGGGTCTTGAACAGCGTTCCCATCCGTGGATCTGCCTCTTTCAACAGGGAGCGGTAGTCGCGCTCGGAGATCTCATTCTCCCGCTCATAGCGCGAAAGCTCCCCTCTCTTTTTCTTTTCGGTTTGGTGGTACCGCACGCGCCCCTGTGACTCCCAACGGCGCACGCGCCGCTCCCAACCATCCTTTGGGGTGAGATAGGTCTGTTGGATCTCGATCTTATCACACGTGTCAAGTGCCTCGATCGCGTCCAGATCGGGATAGTCCACAAGGTATTTTCGCTCGATCTCCAAGGGCCAGGTCGCGTCGGTCGCAGGATCGACTTGCGCGGAGGACGGCATTCCCTTTCCCGCGCCCAGACGCTCGATCCCCAGCCATTCGGCCAGAAGACGCAGATACGCGTCGGCGTTCTGCATGGAATCGGCAAGATCCCGCGCCAACGGCGAGATCGACAAAACGCCCTCGATCCCCAACGATGCGCGATCTTCGGGCTTGGTGGAATCGCGTCCGACCAGACAGATCACGGGAACACCTCGCTCCCGCGCGCGGCTCGCCACGCCGCTGATGACCTTTCCGTTCAGGCTTTGGGAATCCATGCTTCCCTCTCCCGTGATGACGAGAGCGGCATCCTGCAAGGCAGTGTCGAAGTCACAGGCGTCCAGCACGCAATCGATCCCCCGTCGCACACGGGCGCATCCGAGCGCCAACAGCCCCGACGCGATGCCGCCTCCCGCGCCACAGCCCGGGATGTCACGCACGCGCCGTCCGCTTATCCTCTCCAAAAGGCTGACGTAATGCGTCATTCCCTTTTCCATGATAGCCAAGGAGGCGTCGTCCGCTCCCTTTTGCCGTCCGTAAACAAGCGTCGCCCCCTGCTCGCCGAGCAGAGGATTGCGCACGTCCGTGGCGATCTCGATCTCCACGCCAAGGAGACGGTTGGCAACGGCATCCAAGTCGATCCGCGCGATCCGCGCAAGGCTCTCGCCCGTTGGGAGAAAGGGCTCTCCCGTTTCATCGTAAAAGACCGCTCCCAAGGCGGTCAGCATACCGCATCCGCCGTCGTTGGTGGCGCTTCCGCCCACCGTGAGCAAAAGCCGCTTCGCGCCGTTTTGCAGGGCGTGCAGGAGCAATTCTCCCACGCCGAGGGTGGTGGTCTTGCCGGCGTTGCGTTCGTCCTCGGAAAGAAGCGTCAAGCCCGCCGCTGTCGCCATTTCCACGATCGCCGTGTCGCCAAGGTATCCGTATTCCGCCTCCACGGGGCGATGTAGCGGCCCTGTGACCGTCACACGTACACGCGCATCCTGCGGCACGAGCGCGTCGAGCGTTCCCTCTCCGCCGTCCGCCACGGGCAAGCAGACCGTTGCCGCGATCCCTGCCCGACCAAGCCCTGCCTCTATGGCAAGCGCCGCCTGTTTTGCCCCGATGCTTCCCTTAAAGGAATCCGGCGCGATCAGAATCTTCATGGTGGTCTCCTTTCCCTCTCTTGGCGCGTTAGCGCGATTTATGGTAAATATCGTATTCGTATCGCTTCCGCGATGCATACGGAACACAGAATATGCTGATCAGTAGAAATTTCGCAAGACAAGGCGTAAGGGCGCGAGCGAGAGGAAGCCGTAGTTACCTACGGCGATTCGAGCAAGTCGCCCGACAACGCAGTATTGCGGAATTTATACGATCAGCATCGCGTCGCCGAAGGAGAAGAAACGATACTTTTCCTCCACCGCCACGCGATACGCCTCCATCACGCGCTCCCGATCGTAAAATGCCGATACCAGCATCAAAAGCGTGCTTTCGGGAAGATGGAAATTCGTAAGAAGCGCGTCCACCGCCTTGAAGCGACAGCCGGGGTAGAGAAAGATCCCCGTGTCCCCCTCCATGGCAGGGATGAAACCATCCTCGTGCGCCACCGTTTCGATCGTGCGACAGGAGGTGGTTCCCACGCAGATCAGGCGTCCGCCCGCTTGCTTTCGTTCGTTGATGATGCGCGCGCTCTCCTCGGAAACCGAGAAAAACTCGGTGTGCATGACGTGGTCGGTGATGTTTTCCTCCTTGACGGGACGGAAGGTCCCCAGACCCACGTGCAGCATCACGGGAACGATCGCCACACCCTTGCTTCGTATCTTTTCCAACAGCTCGGGTGTGAAATGCAGTCCCGCCGTCGGCGCGGCGGCCGAGCCCTCCTCGCGCGCGTAGACGGTCTGATAGCGTCCCTGATCCTCCAACCGCTCGGTGATGTAGGGCGGCAGAGGCATGGTACCGATCTCGGAGAGCAGGCTGTAAATATTCGCGTTCCGCTCCTTGTCGTAGGTAAAGCGAATAAGGCGGTTTCCCTCCTCCACGATGTCCACGACCTCGCCCGTGAGCAGTCCGTTTCCAAAGACCGCGCGAGAGCCGATGCGCGCGCGCTTTCCGGGCTTGACCAGTGTTTCCCAGACGTCCATTTCCCGTTGGCGAAGCAACAACAGCTCCAAGGCGGCGTCAGGCCTGCCCTCGGCGTGACCGTAAATGCGTGCCGGAATGACCTTGGAATCGTTGATGACCAGGACGTCACGGGGATCGAGATAGTCCACGATGTCCGAAAATCGCTTGTGCTCGATCCTTCCGCTCGCGCGGTCAAGCACCATCAATCGAGAGGAATCCCTTGGTTCGACGGGATGCTGCGCGATGCGCTCAGGGGGAAGCTCATAGAAAAAATCGGCGGTTTGCAGATTCGTTTTGGGTTGCGGATTGCGGATTGCTTGGCTCATGCGTGGATTTCCTTCCTTTTTTCGTCCTGTTTCCCTCTTTTTCGACATTGCCTCGGCGGCAGACGTCGCAAAAAGAGCGTCTCTCGCATATCCTGCAAGCGAGAAGCGGTTTTTATCCGACTTCTATTATATACCGAAACAGGCAAAATTTCAACCCCCATTTTGGAATACACCGCTTTTTCGGTTGGAAAGGAGAAAAACAATGAGCCTACACAAGCCAACCGTATTTCAAGGAGTGGCCACCGCTCTCATTACCCCCTTTTGCGACGGGGGGATCGACTACACCTCCCTCGACCGCATGATCGAGCTTCAGATCCGCGCCGGCGTGGGAGCGATCTTGGTGGCAGGCACGACCGGTGAGGGCAGCACGCTCTCCTTTGACGAGCATGGCGAATTGATCGCTCACGCCGCCAAGACGGTAAGTGGTCGCCTTCCCCTTCTCGCCGGCTGCGGCTCAAACTGTACCGAGCGCGCCTGCGAACTGGCGCGTATCGCCTGCCGCGCGGGGGCGGACGCGCTTTTGTCGGTCACCCCCTACTACAACAAGACCTCCGACGCAGGCATCCTGCTTCACTATAAAGCCATCGCCGAGGCATCCTCGCGTCCGATCATTGTCTACAACGTCCCCTCCCGTACCGGCTTCCGCATGACCATCAAGCACTACCGTGAGCTTGCCAAGCTGGATCGGATCGTGGGGGTGAAGGAGGCCTCGGGGGATCTATCCTTATTGGAGACGCTTTGCGCCGATTGCGGCGAGCTTTTGGACATTTACACGGGAAATGACGACCAAACCGTTGCCGCCTACAAGCTGGGAGGGAGCGGCGTGATCTCGGTCTGCTCCAATCTCGTTCCTGCCCGTATGGTGGAGCTCTGCCGTCTCTGCTCCGAGGGAGACTACAAGCGCGCCTCCAAGCGGATGCGACGTCTCCAACCTCTGATCTCCGAGCTGTTTTGCGAGGTCAATCCGATCCCCGTCAAATATATGGCGTCACAGATGGGGCTTTGCGCGCCCTTATACCGTCTTCCCCTGTGTCCACCCTCCCCCGACACCCGCCGTCGCTTGGAGGAGCTTCTTCCCTCTCTTTTGGGGTGAGGATCTTCTTCCGTTCCAACGGCAAACGGGCAAGCCTATGGCTTGCCCGTTTTTGATCGTTTCTCTGTTTATTCCTTCAAAAAATCCTTCACGCAAGCGATCAGCGCCTCGGCATCGGCGCGTGTGGAGGCCTCCGCAAAGATGCGTAGAAGCGGCTCTGTCCCCGAGAAGCGGCAGATCACGAAGGAATCGTCCGCGAAGGTGACCTTGCAGCCGTCCTCGTAGCTGACGCGCGCGATGCTCTTTCCCCCGAAGCTCGGCAAGCGACGCTCGGTCATCAGCTTCCGATCCACCAGCTCGCGGTAGGCGGGATCGAAACGGAAATTGTCCTCTGCCATCACAAAGCGTCCGTAGCGCGCCTCCAGCTCCTCCCAGATCACGTGTGGAGGCTTGCCGATGGCGCAGACCATCTCCACGAACAGAGAGGCGGCGTAGATGGAATCCTTGCCGTAAATGTGTCCCCGAACGGTGAGTCCTCCCGAGGATTCGCCTCCCAGAACGGCGTCCACCTCATCCAGCTTGGAGGAGATGTACTTAAAGCCGACGGGAACCTCATAGCAGGTCTCCCCAAACGACTCCGCCACGCGATCCAGCATATGCGTGGTGGCGAGATTTCGCACAACGGGTCCCTTCCAGCCACGGTATTCGTGGAGGTAGTAGTAGAGCATGACAAGGATCTGATTGGCCGAAACGTAGGCACCGTTGGAATCAATGATGCCCAAGCGGTCACCGTCTCCGTCCACGGCAATGCCGAGATCGTACCCCTCTTGCGCCACTCTCTGGACGAGCGGGCCAAGCTGACGGTAGCCGGGCGCCGGCATGCCGCCTCCGAAATAGGCGTCCTTGTTGGAATGCATCAGGTCGACTGTGCATCGCGCGGTATAAAGAACGGTCATGAGCGGGTAGGTACCCGACCCATGCATGGGGTCGAACAGAATCCGCATCCCTGCCCGTCGGATCACATCCAGATCCAAACGCGAAAGGATGGAATCGAGAAAATCGTTGAAGGGGGTCTTTAAGGTGACCACCAGTCCGTTTTTCTCGGCCTCGGCAAAAGGCATGCTCCTCGGGGTCGCCTTCGCCGTCAGCTCCTCCAAGCGCGCGGTGCAAGCCACCGACGCATCCCGTCCCTCCTCCACGATCAGCTTCACGCCGTTGTATTCCGAGGGATTGTGGCTGGCGGTGATCTCGATTCCGTAGAAAAGCTGCTCGTGCTTCACCGTGAACATGACGAGCGGCGTGGGCGCGGAACGGTTCATGAACCAGACCGTGATCCCGTTGGCGCAAAGCACCTCCGCGATCCATACGGCCGCCTCGCGCGAAAGGAATCGACGGTCGTACCCGATCATCACGGGTCGCGTCGTCTTCTTTTCCTCTCGCATCAGGTCGCAAATTCCCTGCGCCAAACGGACGATGTTCTCCTTGGTGAAATCGTCTCCGATCACCGCTCTCCATCCGCCTGTTCCAAATCGAATCGTTTTCTCTAAGCTCGCTTGCATCCCTTATCCCCTCTCGATCTCGGTTTTCTTCTTTATCTCCATTATAAAACAATCCAATGCAAAAGAAAATAGAAATAAAGACCACAAATCTTGGAATTCAGTTATTTTTGGAGGGAAAGACCTTGGAGGGGAGACCCCTTCTTAGGGAAGAAGGGGTCTCCCCTCCAAACCTCCCCTCTACCAAGAACCTCAAACAGGGATACCGAGATGCGTTGCATTCGGTATCCCTGTTTGAGTCTTTTTTAGGGGAGGTATTGTTTTTATTTGGTGAGGCTACGCGTTTTGTCTTTATCACAACTAAGGGAAACAACAATAATGCTTCCCCTCGGGG
>JAZSKO010000038.1:0-11011 GCA_045534875.1 Eubacteriales bacterium
CTACAAAAGTTCCTGACAACTTCTTGGCTCACAGAACGACATGGCTACGATCCGACTTCGGCTTTGCCAACAACGAGGATGAGCTGATCGAGATCGGTCTCAACGCCTTCAAGCTCTCTCCCGTGCATCAGGTTCTGATCGAAAAGAGCGAAGTCGGAGGCCAAGCGGTCTTAGGAAGACAAAAGCTCCTGACAACTCCTTGGCCCACAGAACGACATGGCTACGATCCGACTTCTTTTCGATCAGAACCTGATGCACGGGAGAGAGCTTGAAGGCGTTAAGACCGATCTCGATCAGCTCATCCTCGTTGTTGGCAAAGCCGCCACCCGTTCCTCCCAGCGTGAAGGCAGGGCGAAGCACCACGGGGTAGCCGATGCGCTCGGCCGCCGCCTTGGCCTCGTCGATCGAATAGGTGATCTCGGAGGGAATGGTGGGCTCACCGATGGCTTGGCAAAGCTCCTTGAACAGCTCTCTGTCCTCTGCCTGCTCGATGCTGGCGCTACTCGTTCCGAGCAGCTCCACGTGGCATTCCTTCAAGATGCCCTTCTTTTCCAGCTGCATGGCAAGGTTGAGTCCCGTTTGTCCTCCGATGCCGGGGATGATGGCGTTGGGACGCTCATAGCGCAGGATCTTGGCGATATATTCCAAGGTCAGCGGCTCCATGTAGACCTTATCCGCGATCGAGGTGTCGGTCATGATGGTGGCGGGGTTGGAGTTGCACAGGATCACCTCGTACCCCTCCTCCTTGAGTGCCAGACACGCCTGCGTTCCCGCATAGTCAAATTCTGCCGCCTGTCCGATGATGATGGGGCCCGATCCGATGATCATGATTTTTTTAAGATCTGTTCTCTTTGGCATTGCTTTGCCCTCCCAAATGCTTTGTATATAAATAAATTATTTCCTGAATTCGTAGATCGTTTCGCCGTTGCAGACCGTCAAGACGCATCTGCCCAGCACCTCCCACCCGTCAAAGGGTGTGCTTCTGCCCATGGAGCAGAAGGCTTGGGAGTCGATCGTGTAGGGGGTGTTCACCTCAAACACGCAGAAATCCATCCCTCGGCGCGAAAGCCCGAAGCGTCGCCTTGGGTTCTCGCACAGAAGCGCTTCCAGCTTCTCTACGGAAAGGATGCCCTTTCGGACCAGTTCGGTATAGAGGATGGGAAACGCGGTCTCCAGCCCCACGATCCCGAAGGGGCTTCCCTCCAAGCCCTTGGATTTCTCCTCGGCGCTGTGGGGGGCGTGGTCGGTGGCGATCATGTCCACCGTTCCATCCAGAATTCCCTCGATGAGTGCCTGTCGGTCGGTCTCGTCCCGCAGAGGGGGATTCATCTTGAAGCGTCCCTCCTCCCGCAGGTCTCGATCCGAGAGAACGAGGTAGTGCGGTGCCGTTTCGCAGGTCACGTCCAGCCCCTCGGCCTTCGCCCGTCGGATCAGCTCCACGCTCTCCTTGGTGGAGATGTGGCAAACGTGATAGGCGCATCCCGTTTCCCTGACCAGTCCGAGATCCCGCTCGATCTGCGCGTACTCGCTCTCCGAGCAGATACCTCGGTGGCGTTGCGCCTTGGCGTACGCGCCGTCGTGGATATAGCCGCCTCGCAGGAGCGAATTGACCTCGCAATGCGCCACGATCATCCGTCCGAGCGACCGAGCCGTCTCCATCGCGCGCCGCATCATCGCGTCGCTCTGCACGCCTCTGCCGTCATCCGAGAAGGCGCAGACCTCCTTCGCCATGCCCGGCATATCCGAAAGGCTCTCGCCCAGCTCGTCCTTCGTGATCGCGCCGTAGGGGTAGACGGGGATCACAGCGTCTCGCTCGATGATCTCGCGTTGCGCCCTCAGCGTCTCGGGGGAATCCGGCACAGGTTTGAGGTTTGGCATGGAGCAAACCGCCGTGTAGCCACCTGCCGCCGCCGCTCGCGTTCCGCTCCCCACCGTCTCTTTATAAGAAAAGCCCGGCTCACGAAGATGCACATGCACATCGCAAAAGCCGGGAAATACGATATATTCGGTTTGAGGGAGAGACAAAAAGCCCTTCTGGGTAAGGATCTCCTTTGCGTATGCCTTTTCCTGCTCGTTCATGCAACCGATCACTCTGATCTGCTCCGACATGACCTCGTCTCCTTTCCGTATGGATCTCGCTCTGACTTGATGTCCTCAAAGATCGCAAATGTAAACGGCGGTTTCACCGTCGATCTCCTGCAAGCGGACCTGCACGGTCTCGCTCTTGGAGGTGGGAACGTTTTTTCCAACATAATCGGGACGGATGGGCAGCTCCCGATGCCCTCTGTCCACCAGTGCCACAAGCTGCACGCTCTTGGGTCTCCCCAAGGCGAACACGGCCTCGATCGCAGCTCTCGCGGTCCTTCCCGTAAAAAGCACGTCGTCCACCAATATCACCGCCCGATCTTGGATCGAGAAGGCGATCTCCGAGCCGGTGGCCGCGGCTCTCTTTTCCTCCTCGCTCAGATCGTCTCTTTGCGGGGTGATATCCAGATATCCGAGCGGAACGCGGACGCCCTCGAAGCGCTGAATGTTCTCGCACAAGATCCTCGCCAGCGGCGCGCCCCTGCGTTTGACGCCCAGCACGCACAGCTCCCGTCCTCCACGGTTGCGCTCCAACACCTCATGCGTGATGCGCGCCATGGTGCGGTTGATGGTGTTTTCATCCATGATCTGCGTTCTCGGTAGCATGGCATTTCTTCCTTTGCAACAAAAAAATCCTGCCGCTCGGCAAGATCTCACAAATCGCGCGGCAAGCCCACCCACGTCGCGCGCGGGCAGCCCTCACCATTTATTTGCTCAATCTTGGCGGCATCTCGGTACCGACTTAAAAATTGCATCCTTATTATAGCATATTTCTCTCTCCCTGTCAAGTATTTTTCCTTGATCCGACACAAAAAAATCCACCCTTTCCGCTTCAAAAAATTGTGAAACTTGCATGGTTGGGGCGCGTCTTGCCCTCTTTGTCTCTTTTTTCTCCTTTTTTAGGCGTTTGGGGCTTGCAATTCTTTCGCGTTTGTTGTATAATATCCCCATCACGGGGCGCTCATCTGCCCCTTTACGCGAAGGAGTCCGCCATGTCCATGAAGGAAAAAATGCACTCGGGAGAATTGTATCTTCCCAACGGGGACGAGATCATGCAGGAGCAGCTTCTCTGCCTCGAACGCCTGTATGATTTCAACCAGACCCGTCCCCTCCAACAAGCGATCCGCCAGCAGATGCTTACCGAGATGTTCGCCGAGATCGGAGAGGGCTGCTACATCGAGCCACCCTTTCGCGCCAACTGGGGCGGCAAGCACGTGCATTTCGGAAAGAATGTGTACGCGAATTTCAACCTGACCCTTGTGGACGATACCGACATTTACGTTGGTGACTACACCATGCTCGGTCCGAACGTCACCCTTGCCACCGCAGGGCATCCGATCCTGCCCGAGCTTCGCGAGAAGGCCTACCAGTATAATTCCCCCATTCACATCGGGCGCAACTGCTGGCTGGGAGCCGGCGTGATCGTGTTGCCGGGCGTGACCATCGGCGACAACACGGTGGTGGGCGCGGGAAGCATTGTGACCAAGGATCTGCCGTCGAACGTGGTTGCCGTTGGAAACCCTTGCCGCGTGTTGCGCGAGATCGGCGAGCATGACCGCATCACCTACTTCAAGAACCGCTCGATCAACTGGTCGGAAATCGCCTCCGCCGAGAAGGGCGAGGAGGAATAAAAAGAAGCGTGGAAGGAGAGATCCTTTCACGCTTTTTATGATACATCGATTGCTTGTACAGGTTTTTTAGCCGCTTTCTTTTGACATTGTAGGTGCAAAATGAAAGTGACTAAGGGGTTTTCTGTCGTTTCAAGCAGAGCAGTTTTTTTACAAAATTAAATTCCTTAGTCGCTTTTTCTTTTGACCATGTAGGCGCAAAATGAAAAGAAATTCGCGCTTCGCGCTCATTGCAAATCGCTTCGCGAGTTTGCCTCACAAAAAGAAAAGCGCCGTTCGGGGAGTTTCGCCCTCTGCGGAGGGCGAGGAGGGTTCTGCCCCTCCACCCCGCAAGCTTTTGAAAAAGCTTGACCAAAACTTTCCCTGCGAGCAAGCGGTACGTTGTCGCGTCGCATCCTTATTCTTGCCGCTCGATGTAGGTCAAGAGATCCGCGAAGGTACCGTTCGGGTAGACCGAGATATCCTCGTTCTTGCGATTGATGAGGCAGGGGGTGACGAGAAAGACCTGCATTCCGAGCTTGGCGGCAGGCATATCGTCGGAGACGTCGTTGCCCACCATCAGGCATTCCTCGGGAGAGACACCGAGCGTCTCGGCGATCCCCAGATAGTATTCCGCGCGCGGCTTACAAAAACGGGAGTTTTCATAGGTGGTGCAGAGCGCGAATTCCTCCGGCTCCAATCCCGTCCAGCGCAAACGCGCCACGGTCGCCACGCGGGGGAAAATGGGATTCGTGGCCAGCACCACCGTATATCCCTTCTCCTTCAATGCGCGAACGGTACGCGCCGCCATGGGATCCTTTCCGCAATGCCCCTCCAGCTCTCCGAACACCTCCTCATAGAAGCGGTCGAACATGGAAAAATCGCGCTCGATCCTCTCTCCGAACTGTCCGACGAGCGCCTTTCGGAAGACCTCCTCGTTGGTGCATTCTCCCGTCCCCTTGACAAAGGAGACCACCGCTCCCCAAATGGTGTCCAACAGCTCCTTCGGATCGTACCCAAGCGGCGCAAACCACGCCCCCAGCTTGGAAAAATAGATTTCGGTGAAGCGATCCTGATCCATCGGCAGAAGCGTTCCGTCCAGATCAAACAACACGCATCGAATCTTTTTCATGGTATCCTCCATACGGGATGCTCCCGTTTCTTTTTCTTGACTTTTACGGTCCTTATCTTGCGATCTGATCCCACCCGTCGAGCAGTGCGGGAAGCTGATCGAGGTGCTCGATGGTGTGGTGCGGGGTGATCCCCTCGATCGGCTTCTGGCTCGGGCGATGACGGAACCAGACCGTCCAGATCCCTGCCTGCAAGCCTCCGAGAATGTCCGAGGTGAGGCTGTCCCCCACGATCACGGTCTTCTTGCGATCAAGGTTCGGGATAGCGGCGAAGCAGGCGTCGAAGAAGGCCGGATCAGGCTTGTCCGCTCCCAGCTCCTGCGAGATGAACACGCCCTTGAAAAAGTGCTCCGCGCCCGCGCTGGCAAGCCGTCCCTTTTGGGTTCTGGCGTAGCCGTTGGAGGTGATGTAGAGATCATATTTTCCGTACAGCTCCTGCAAAAGTGCCTCCGCTCCCGGCAAAAAGAAATGTCCCTCCGCGAGCAGGACCTCATAGATCGAGGCGGCCTCCTCGGCCGAACGGTCGGAATGCAGGGCGTCGAGCAGGTCGGCAAAGCGCCGCACACGCAATTCGCTTCTCGTGACCTCCTTCCGCTCCAACCGCTTCCAGTAGGAATCGTTGATGGCGCTATACAGAGCAATGTTTTCGTCGGAGACCGGGATCCCCAGTCTCGTCATGGTCTTTCGAAGCGCCACGCTCTCCGACATTTTAAAATCAAACAGAGTTTCGTCTGCGTCCAGCAAAACGGTTCGGATCATGCCGTTCCCTCCACGTTCTGTGCAAATATGCTTTATTTTATCACATTTTGTCGGCTTTGTCAACCGAAAAGGGAAACCGCCTTGGCGGTTTCCCCTGTTTTTTTATCAATCGGCAACGGCCTTTTCGGCCGCTTCCTTCTTTTCTGCCTTTTCCGCAGATTCATCTGCCTCGCCGTCTTCCTCGGCGGGCTTAATATAGATCTCGGCCTTTTCCACCGTGTGATCCTTGATCTGCAACGCGCGGATCACCAAGGCGTCGGTCTCGATCTCGAAGGTGGTTCCGTCCTCGGGGATGGTTCCCTTCAAGCCGAGAATGTAGCCACTGAGGGTGTCGGCCTCGGCCTCATCCTCGTCGATGGCGATACCGAGCTTCTTGTTGACATCCGAGATCAGCGCGTCTCCGCGCACCACCCAAAGGGCGTCCTCGGTCTGCACGAACTCAGGCTCGGGCTCGGCTTCATCGGTCTCGGCAGTGTTGAATTCACCCACAAGGCACTCGATGAGGTCATTCATGGTAACGATTCCGTTGGTGCCTCCATGCTCATCCAGTACCACGGCGAAGAACTCCTTGGACTGCTTCATGTTACGGAACAAAACGTCGAGCTTGACGTTTTCGGGGATGAAATAGGCGGGACGGATAGCCGTCTCAAAGACGGTGTCGCGATCCTTATTCTCCAAGCGCAGGTAGGCTCTGGCATCCAGAATGCCCACGATATCGTCCACTCTCTCTCCGTAGACGGGATAGCGCGAGAAGCGGCTGTTGTTGATGATCTCGTCCCATTCCTCGATGGAATCCTCCGCCGAGAGCATAATCAGGTCGGTGCGGTGGGTGGCGATCTCGCCCGCGGTCAGGTCATCGAAATCAAAGATATTTTCGATCAGCTCCTTGTTGTACTCGTCGATGCTTCCGTCCTCGTGCGCCTCGTCGATCAACGTCAGCACCTCGCCCTCGGTAACGGTGTCGACCGTGCTGGACTTGAAGAGCTTGGTGAGCAGCTTCTTCCAGAGCATGAACAGCGCGTTGATGGGCGTGAGGATGCCGACAAGAATCTGCAAAAAGCCGCCGAAGGTCATGGTAAAGCCCTCGGGGTGATCCTTGGCGAGGCTCTTGGGAGAGATCTCTCCGAAGATCAGCACCACCACGGTGATGACCGCCGTGGAGATCGCGGCCGCCGAGGATGCCACCGAGGTCTCCTTCAATGCGTCCACAAACAGCAGGGTCGCCAAAGAGGACATGGTGATGTTGACGATATTGTTACCAACGAGGATGGTGGAGAGCAGCTTATCGTAGTTCTCCGCCATGCGAACGGCTCGCGCGGCGCGGCGATTGCCCTCCGCCGCTAAGGTCTTCATTTTGGTTCGGTTGAAGGATGTAAAGGCCGTTTCACTTGCCGAAAAGAAGGCAGAAAAGACCAAGCATACGACGATACCGATAATTTTTCCGATCATGATTCTCCTCAATTTAAAGATTCTTCTTTCGCTCGGATTTCTCCGAGGTCGCGGCGTTTTTCCGATGATGAAAAAAACGCAAAAAAGCATAGCCTGAGCCTTTTGACGCAGGTTATGCTACCAATTTCCTATTCGATTTCAGCAGGAAATACGTACTTCGACAGTTCCCGTCTCCGTTATCCCCGTTCTCCACGAATAACTCCTTTTTTATCGGGTCGCGCAAAAACGCCGACCGTAATTGCAATCAGTATATCACACTTCCTCCCTTTTGTCAAGGGCTTTTTGATTTTTTCAAGGTTTTTTCAAAAAAAGGAAAGGAGAGGAAGGCACGGCCTCCCTCTCCCGAGTGGATCAGATATCGTATTTTGCGAGGATCTCGCTGGGCTTACGCCGCAGAAGCGACAGGATCGGCACGGTGCCGCAGAACAGGCAAACGGCGTACAGAATCACCAAAAGCGCGCCGCAGAGCCACAGAGGATAGTAGAACAGCGAGCTCATCATGGACGAGAATCCAAGCCACGCGCGCATGACGGCGCTGGTGATGAGGAAGCCCACCATAACGGTCAGCGTGGTCAGCACCACGGCCTCCATGAAGAAGCGGAAGACAAGGTTTTTCTTGGAAACGCCAATGGCGCGGTAGATGCCAACCTCCTTGATGCGGCTCATCAGTGAGGAGCGCATGATGAAGAACATACAAATGCTCATCAGGACCAAAATCACCACCATGGTCAGCACCTGCTGTACGACCTGGGTCTGCTTATCACTCATCAAGTTATCCCGAACCGTGCTCGGCGCGAGGATCGCGGGGATGCGGTTATCCGAGGTGGTGAGCGTTGGGAACTGCTCGCGCAGCCACGCGTCGGTCTTTTCGGGATCGCTCGAATGCACCACCGTGTAGAGCTTACTATTGCCCGAATACGACATGGACATATCCGAGCCGCCGATGATAACGGTCTCCTTGATCATGCCGTCCACGATACCGCCCGTAAAGCTCAGGGAGGCGGTTTCGTGGGTCTCGCCGTACTGCTGAGAGAGGGCGATATAATCGGCATCGCTGACGAGGTAGAAGGAGCTCAGCTCCATGTTGAATTTATCTCCACGCGACATGTGATACTCGTCCTGATAGAGCTTGATCGCCTCATCATAGGCCTCATGATAGGGCTTGAACCGGCTCATCACCTCCTGATCGTGTCCCTCCTGCATGGTTGGGTAACGACCGTTCGCGGCGCGGAATTGCTCCGCCTGATACATCTCCGGCATCATATATACGAAGCGGATCAGATCGACCTGCTTTTCGGTGTAGAGCCAAAGATCCAAGGAGTTTTCAAACACGGCTCTCTCGCGCAGGAAGGCGTCGATCTCGCCGTAGTAGTGATTGATATAGTAGTCGAAATAGCGCTCGTTTCGCAGGTTTTCGTACGCGATGTACCACTCCTCCGATTCGGGAACAAGCGACTCGAAGCGGCTGTCCTGCTCGACCTGCAAACGGAGCCATTCCTCCATCTCCATGCGCTTCTTGCCGTTGGCCTCGCACCAGCTCATGTAGTCGAAGTACAGCTTTTTGACCTCGGAGATCACAAGGCTCTTGCCGTGGACCTTGATGGATTGTCCCTTTTGGGGGGTGGAATCGGAGGTCTTCTCACTGCGGCAGAGATAGAGGGTCTTTCCGTCCTCGACCGTCAGTCCGTAATCCGAGGCCAGCCTGACGTTCAGCTTTCCGACACGTCCCAGCACATAGCGGCTAAGAGACAGCTCGTTCAGGTAGATCGACGTCTCCTTGGAGCGAACGATTCCCGCCACGCGCAGCATCTCGCCGTCCACCGAATAGTTGGAGGCCACAAGGCCCAACAGGTCACGGTACTCACGGATATAGCCGAGCGAGGAATTCGCCAAGAGGTGATCCGCCACGGCCGTGGTGATCAGGATCTCGCTGTTACCGAGATCGGTATTCCTTCCCTCCACCAATTCCAGTCCCTTGGCGTGCGAAGCGCTCAAAAGGGTGGCGGGGGAACGAAAATCGGAGGAATAGGACATGGTGGCAAAGCTCTCAAAATGTCCCGTGTTGAAGAAGATCGCGTCGTTTCCGTTCGGAAGATTGCCGCCGTAGAGGGTGACGCCGTCGATGCCGCTCGCCTCCGAGCCAACGGCCTCATTCAGCTTGCTCGACACGTCCCCGTCGGGGGTGTAAACATAGAACACGTTGTGATTGTAGGCGTTATCCACCTCGATCAGGTCTTGGAAGGCGGTTCCCATCACCGAGGTCATCAGCACCAGCACGGCCGAAAAGAGTGCCATGCAGGTCAGGAGCAGCTTTTTCCCCTTCTTCCTTCCTCGGAAATTGGCAACGTATCCGCTCTTGATCGACGAAGCGAAGGAAAAGAGTCTTCCAAACCGCTTTCCTTGGACAGGGGGCAGAGCTGACATATCGATGGCTGTCTCGCGCTCCTTTTTCTCGGCGCGGCTCTCAAACACGCCCTCGCGCAGACGGATCTCACTGCTCTCGTCGAGGATCTGCACCTTCGCGCTTTGGATCTGCATATAGAGCTTTCCGCCGCTGTTGACGATCCGCAAGCGGATCGGCTCGTCGGGCGCTTCTCCGAAATACTCGATCTCGGTGGCGGCGTTGCGAAGCTCGCTCTTGTCCAGTTCTCCCAGATAGACGTCGTTCTTGTTGCGTCCCTCAAAGCCGTCGGCCGCCTGATTCTGGCGGATGCTCGCCACACGACCGTCCTGCAATTCCACCACCATGTCGCAGTAGGAATCCACCAGATTGGCCTCGTGCGTCACCAACAGGACCAAGTGATCCTTGGCGATCTGACGCAACAGATCCATGATCAGCACCGTGTTGGCCTCGTCGAGATTTCCCGTCGGCTCATCGGCTAAGATGATGCGCGGATTCTTGACGATGGCGCGCGCGATGGCGATGCGCTGCTGCTGTCCTCCCGAGAGGGTGTCGGGGGTACGGGAGCGGTAGCGCTCCATGTCCACGTTGGTCAGCGCCGCCATCACGCGACGCTCCATCTCCTCGCCCTCCTCCATTCCGCACAGACGGAGTGCGTCGGCGACGTTGTCGTAGCAGGATTCGCTCTTGTTGAGGTTGTAGTTCTGGAAGATATAGCCCATCATGCGGTTGCGGATGGTGTCGGGATCCTGACGGATGCTCTCACCGTCCACCGTAAGGCTTCCGCTCTGGAAGCCGTCCAGTCCTCCGATGACGTTGAGCAGTGTGGTCTTACCACAGCCGCTTCGACCGAAGATCGCCACCATTCCGCGATCCGGCAGCTCCAAGTCCACGTCGTTGATCACGTGGATCTCGTTTTGCTTTCCTTTATTGAAAAATTTATGCAAGCCCTTGATGCGGATCATGCGGCAGTTCCTCCCTTCAATGCTTTTTTCACGCTCTCTCCAAAGAGCCGGCGGATCTGCTTATGCGTCACGCGGACGGTCAGAAGCAGCATACCAACGAAGATCAGCGCGTATTGCCACAGGTACAGGTACGAGAAGATCCCGTTGAGCCGCGGCGTGAGGAAGACGAGCAGAGCGACCAGCGCGACCGACAGATACGCAGGGATCAGCGACAGAAGCATCCGCACGTACATACCGATGCGAATGACACGGACAGGGATACCCATTGAGCGCATGATGGCCATGTCGCCCTTGAAGGCATCCAAGGAACGGGTGGAGCAAAGGCTGATGAAGAAGCCCAAGAACAGGATCGCCGCCACCCAAAGCACCACCATCAGAAGTCCCCCAACGGTGGAAAGAATGGTCTCGAAGGGATCGGGATTGTACTCGGTATCCGACAGGACCGCGATGTACTCGCCCTGACGCAACGTCTCGCCCACTGCCGCGGCGTCCTTATCCGACGCAAAGAACAGAGAGGCCTGACGGTAGGATTGTCCCAAGAAATCGGCGGCCATGCGGCGCAGGCAAGCGGTGGTGAGATAGACCGTTCCCTCGTCGCCGCCTCCCATGGGATAG
>JAZSKO010000102.1:0-13689 GCA_045534875.1 Eubacteriales bacterium
CGTCAATCCCTTCGACCAGCCCGGTGTCGAATCCTACAAGAAAAATATGTTTGAACTGGTTGGCAAGGCCGGAGATGAGTCCCTGCGCGGCGAGTTGGAGGAAAGATTGAAGTTTTAAGGAAAAAAGTCGGCAAAACCAACGAAAAAATGCTTGACTTTCCTTCCGATATTTGGTATAATAGAATCACAGGATGAGGGCAACCGATTCATTCTGATAGATTGGAGGTATCGAACATATGTTGAAACTGATCATTGGTGTAAAAGGAACCGGAAAGACCAAGACTCTGATAAACCTTGTGAACGGCGCGCTTGAGGTTACGAAGGGCGATGTGGTTTGCATTGAAAAGGGAACGAAACTCAGATACGATATCAAGCCCTCCGCTCGCTTGGTGGATGTGGACGAATATATGGTTTGCGACGCCCAGTCGCTCTACGGCTTTGTGGCAGGTATTCTGGCAAGCAATCATGATGTGACCGATCTGTTTATCGACGGTACGCTCAAGATTTGCCAACATGATCTGGCCGCATTCGAGAAGATGGCGATCGAGCTTTCCGAGCTTGTGAAAAAGATGGGTGTGAACCTGACCATGACGGTCTCCTTGGCAGAGTCCGAGGTGCCCGCAGCCGTTATGGCGCTGATCTGACCGGCCTATCCGATCACCGCAGTTCTGCGCGGATCTCTCGCGCAGGATTGCGGTTTTTTAACGCAATTTCAAGGGGAAGGGGGAACAAATGATGATCCTGATCATCGCAGAAAAGCCGAGCTTGGCGCGAAACATCGCGGCAGGGATCGGTCCGATGCAAAAGCGAAACGGATACATGGAAGGACAAGGGTATCTCATCACATGGGCCTTTGGTCATCTGTTCTCTCTGTGTGATATCGAGCATTACGCGCCCTCTCCCGACGGCTCCACCCGATGGAGTATGGCAAATCTGCCGTGCTTTCCGGTCGAGTTCGATTTCGAGCTTCGTCCCGGGGAGAACAAGCAGGTGGACAGTGGCGTTGCGAAGCAGTTTGCGATCATTCGTGAGCTTTGCAACCGCGAGGACGTGGACACCATCGTAAACGCGGGAGACGCCGACCGCGAGGGAGAGATCATCGTGCGCCTCTGTATTCGCTATGCGCTCGCCACGCCGAAGACGCAAAAGCGTCTCTGGCTGCCTGACCAAACACCGCAGACCGTGGCGGCCGCGCTCAAAGAGATGAAGGACGAGAATGAATACGATCTCTTGGCGGCCGAGGGCTTTGCCCGTACCTATATCGACTGGCTCTACGGTGTCAACCTCACGCGCTACGCCACCCTCAAAACAGGAACGCTTCTGCGCGTTGGACGCGTCATTATCCCGATCGTCAAGGCGATCTATGACCGCGATATGGCGATCCGCAATTTTGTACCCGGAAAATACTTTGCTATGGTCAGCCGTGAGGCGACCAACGGCGAGGTGGTGGAGCTCACCTCCAAAAACAAATTCGACCACGATCACTATGCCGAGGCCGAGCGGATGTGCGCGCTCTATAACGCCACGGGAGCGGTGGTCACGGGCGTCAAAAGCAAGAAGGACACGCTTTTTCCAGGCAAGCTCTATTCGCTTTCCAAATTGCAGAGCGTGTTGAGTAAGAAATACAAAATGTCCATGCAGGATAGCCTTGCCACGGTGCAGGCGCTCTATGAGAAGGGCTACCTGACCTATCCCAGAACCAACTCGGAATACCTCGCGACCGCCGAGAAGGGAAAGATCCGTCAGATCTTGGAGGAATGCCGCAAATTGGGTTACCCCGTGACCTTCAAGGATAGCAAGCATATCTTTGATGACAGTAAGATCGAGTCCCACTCGGCTCTCACCCCCACCTATAAGATCCCCCGAAAGGATCAGCTCACCGAGCGCGAGATGCAGGTGTATTCCACCGTGTTCCGTCGCTTTGTGGCGGTGTTCTGCGCCGAGGATTGCGTTGTGAACCGCACCGAGATCACCATTGCCGTGGGCGACCTTGAAACCTTCACTCTCAAGGGCATGACGGTCTTGGAACGGGGCTGGACGAAATACGACGATTTCTCCCAAAAGGATAAGATCCTGCCGAATCTGAAAAAGGGCGACGCGGTGAATATCTGCTTCAAGCCGACCGAGAAGGAGACCTCTCCGCCGCGTCACTACACGGTGGAGACCCTGCTCAATTATCTGAAAAATCCCTTCAAGGAGGAAAAGAGCGCCGCCAAGGAGGCGACCGCAGAGGACGGCTTGGGAGCCGATGATGCCGCCGATTACAAGGCGATCTTTGAGGGCTTGGAGCTGGGAACCGAGGCCACGCGAACCGGCATCATCGACAATGCGCGCAAGAGTGGATATATTGAACTGAAAAAGGATGTTTACACCATCCTTCCGGGTGGAGAATTCCTCATTGAATCCTTGGAGCAGATGCAGATCAGCATGGACAAATACAAGACCTCGGAGTTGGGACAGGCGCTCAAAAAGGTCTTTCGCGGAGCGATGAGCGTGCAGGATAGCGTCAAGCTCGCCGAGAGCGAGATCGCCAAGGTCTTCACCACGCAGGTCGATATCGCCCCCACCGAGGATCGCAACACGGGCTTCTTTGGGGACATTGTGGGGACGTGTCCGCTTTGCGGAAAGGACATCAAGCGGATGCGGAGCTTCTACGGATGCACAGGCTATCGGGAAACGGGGTGCAAGTTCTCGGTGAACACCTCGATCTGCCGCCGCGTGATCCCCTTGGTACAGCTCAAAAAGCTCTTGGAGGAGGGAAAGACCGACAAGCTCGAGGGCTTCTATTCCACCCGTACGGGCAAGACCTTTTCGGCCGCCTTGCGTCTCGACGGCGGCAAGGCCGTGTTTGATTTTTCTAATTAAAGCAAAGAGAAAGAGCAAGGACAAAGGATTTCCTTTGTCCTTGCTCTTTCTGTTAGGATCAGGCGCGCTTGGAAAGCACATCCTTTTCGTAGGCGGTAACGGCGTCGAACCAAGCCTCGTTGCCGACCGTGCCGAGACGAGCGCAGAACTCCTCCCAAACGTCGCCCATCGGATAGAGCTTAAGCTCCTCCTGACGCATCATCAGCTCGGTAAAGCGACCTGCGTCTTGCAGAGCGGCGAACTCCTTGTTGGGGGTCAACAGGGCAGAGAGAAGCGCCTTTTGCACCGAGCGCATACCGATCACCCAGGCGGCGATGCGGTTGATGGAGGCATCGAAGTAGTCGGTAGCGAGGATCACGCGATCCAATGCGTCGCAACGCACGACCTCCTTCATCATCTCCTGCGTCTCATCGTCGTAGCGAACGACGTGGTCGGAGTCCCAGCGAACGCCGCGCGTGACGTGCAGAGCGATCTTGGGATTGAAGCAGAGCAGAGCCGAGATCTTATCCGAGACCACCTCGGTAGGATGGTAGTGGCCGTTATCCATCAGGGGAACGATGCCTCTGGTGGTGGCGTAGGAGAGCGCGAACTCTGCCGAGCCTGCCGTGTAGGACTCAAAGCCGATGCCAAACACCTTGGATTCCAGCGTCACCAGCACCTTAGACTTGTCATAGCCACAGCCGAGGATCTGATCCAAGGAGTCCATAAAGCGCATACGCGGACCAAGACGGTCGGCAGGGATGTCCTTCATGCCGTCGGGGATCCAAATATTCATCAAGCAGGGCGTTCCGGTCTCGTTTGCGAAGTACTCGGAGATGCGGATGCAGGCAATGCCGTGACGGATCCAGAAGGCACGGATCTCCTCATTGGGATTGGTGAGCGTACCGTTTTCTGCCAGAGGATGGGAGAAGAAGGTGGGGTTGAAGTCCAGTCCGAGACCGCGCTCCTTGGCGTAGTCCACCCAAGGCGCGAAATGCTCGGGACGGATCTGGTCTCTGTCGGCGGGCTTGCCGTCGGGGTAAACGCCGTAGCAGGCGTGAACGTTCACGCGGTGCTTACCGGGAATGAGCGAGAAGGCCTTGTCGAGATCCTGCATCAGCTCAGCAGGGGTGTGAGCCGCGCCGGGATAGTTTCCGGTGGTCTGAATACCGCCGGTAAGCTCGCCTGCATTCTCAAAGCCCTTCACGTCGTCGCCCTGCCAGCAATGCATGGAGATCGGAACGGCGGCGAGTGCATTCAGAGCGGCCTCGGTGTCCACACCGATGGCGGCGTAACGCTCCTTGGCGAGCAGATACCGTTGTGCTTGATTCATGAGAGATCCTCCTTTGAAGGTTGATTTCGGTTTATCCATTCCATTATAAAGGATAGCGATACATTTTTCAATAGGTTTTTTGAAAAAATGCAAAAAAGTCCCCAAAATGAGAAAAAACACCCTCTTTTTTGTCCTTTTCATCCTATCCGATAAGCAAGGCAAGGGGAGGGATAATTTTTTATCGAGCCAATGTAAAAAAATCGTTGCAGGTCTTGCAATTTGGGGAAAAATATGATAAAATAGAAGAAGCGAAAGTTGCCGACAGTATAACCAACGGATCTCTTTCGCGTTTTTTATGCAAATACGAAAAGGAGAGCGGGAGCAAAGCCTGCCATTCAAGTATGAAAGCCTATCAGTTCCTGTTTCAATCCCTTGATCGGGTCTTGGATTTTTTATTGAATTTCTTTTCCATCTATTTGGGGTACTATCTTGTTGTGTGGGCAAATCAGCCCTTTTTCCGCTTGCCGAACACCGAAATGCTGATCGCTACGGGTGTGGTCTCGGTCGTGATCTCGTTTTTATATAGCTATCACAATGTCTACAATCCCATGCGAACCCAAAAGGCAGGCTATTTTTTGAGCCGAATTTTCCTTGTGCATGTGGAGGTAGCCGGCGTTTGCACGGCAGTGATCCTTCTGCTCTATAAAAACGTATATGTGTACTATATGCTGTGGCTCTTCTTCGCGCTGTTGTTCTGCACGGTGGTGAGCATGGTGAAAAAGCTCTCTCTGATCATCATTCTTCACAATCTGCGAAGCAATCGGAAGAACATCAAGTATATCCTCATCGTCACCGACAGCCAAGAAATGGTGGACAACTACATGGAGGAGATCCTTCGCAATCCGCACTTCGGTTATTCGGTGATCGGCTATATCGGAAACCTGAGCATCGTGGGATTGCCGCACCTTGGCACGACCGCCGATCTCGACCGCATCCTGCAAGAGTATCGCCCCGACGAGGTGGTGATGGCCTTCGAAACGGTACGTAAGAAGGTGATCACGAAATATATCGACGTTTGCAACGATAACTGCTGTAAGGTCATGTTCGTTCCTGCCATCTGCGGCTATTTCCGTGCGCCGAGACAGGTGACCACGGTTGGCAATCTCCCCCTGATCGATATTCGAAGCACTCCCTTGGATAACCCCACCAATCAGGCCATCAAGCGCGTGATGGATATTGTCTTTTCCCTGATCCTGATCGTGTTGACCTCGCCCTTGATGCTGATTACTGCCATTGGCGTTCGCATTTCCTCTCCCGGGCCGATCCTGTTCCGTCAGACGCGCGTGGGACGAAACAACCAAAACTTTACCATGTATAAGTTCCGCTCGATGCGTGTCAACGACAGCCAACAAACCGGCTGGTCGAACGAGCAGGACGACCGAAAGACCAAATTCGGTGCCTTCATCCGCAAGTTCGCGTTGGACGAGCTTCCCCAGTTCTTCAACGTCTTGAAGGGGGACATGAGCTTGGTCGGGCCGAGACCTGAGGTCCCGTTCTACGTGGAGAAGTTCAAAAAAGAGATCCCGCTTTATATGTTGAAGCACACGCTGCGTCCGGGCATTACGGGTCTGGCGCAGATCAAGGGTCTGCGCGGAGACACCTCTATTGCGGATCGCATCGAGGAGGATATCAACTACATCGAGCATTGGTCGGTGTGGGGCGATATCCGCATCCTTCTGCTCACGCCGTTCCGAGCCATTAACCGCCACGAAAAGTACGTGGAGCATGAAACGGCTCACGCGCGACGTCAGGAGGAAAGAGAAAAGAGAGAATACGTAGCAGGCGACGGTATGCGAAAGGCGGCCGATGCCACCGCGGAAGGAGAAACGAAAACGGATGAAGGGAAAGACGGAGGCGCGGCCACAAATGCCGACCAAGGAAACGGATAAAACATCACGCCCACGGCTTCTCTATGCCGCGGCAACAAAGCAGCATTTAGACCGCTTTCATCGCCCCTATATCGAGGCGTTGGAGAAGGACTATGAGGTGCTGACGATGGCGGACGGAGACGGGGTGGATCTGCCTGTTCCCATTCGTCGGAGCGTGTTCAGCCCATCCAATCTGCGCGCCGTTTGGCAGATCCGAAAGCTCTTGAAAAAGCACCAATTTGAGGCGGCGATCCTCAACACCTCCTTGGCATCCTTCCTCATTCGGGTCGCCATGCTCGGCATGAAAAAAAGACCGAGGGTGTTCAATTTTGTTCACGGCTATCTCTTTCCGTCTCCCCCAAAGGGAATCAAGGCAAGGCTCTTGCTGCTGTGTGAGCAGATCACCAAAGGACGCACCGACGAGATCGCCGTGATGAATCAGGATGACCAACGCATAGCCGAGGACTATCACCTTTGCCGAGGACGCGTGACCATGACGCATGGCGTTGGCTTTCGCGCCCCTGCGTCTCTCCCTGCGCGCGACGAGACGCTTCGACGGGAGCTGGCCGATGATGACGAGCTTCTGATCGGCTACGTGGGACTTTTGGGAGGCACGAAAAATCAGATCTTTTTGGTGCAGGCGATCGAGCGTCTGCGCGAGCGTGGGATTCCTGCGCGGCTTGTTTTGGTGGGAGACGGTGTCCACCGTCCTATGCTGGAAAAAGAGATCAAGGAGCGCGGTCTTGGCGCATACGTGACGCTTGCGGGAAACCAAGAGCCTGCGTGGCGCTATCTTGCCGTGACCGATCTCTATGCTTCGGCAAGTCTTAAAGAGGGGCTTCCCGTGAACATCATGGAGGCCATGCTCTGCGGCCTTCCGATCTTGGCGGCAGACGTCAAGGGGCAGAGAGATCTCTTGGCCGAGCGAGAGGGATCGCTCTTTCCGCCCAACGATATGGATGCCTTTTGTTCGCGGGTGGAAGCGATCCGACGCGAGGGGTGGCTCGGCATGGGAGCGGTCTGTTATCCCGAGGTCGCGCGCTATTCCTTTGAGAATGCGTTTTCAGAAACCCTATCGGTCATGCGTGATTTTTTAGAGAAAACGAAAGGAAGTGAAGGGAAATGAAGAAAGGGATAACGGAACGGATCGAGGCGTTCTATCAAGGCAAGGTTTACCTGTTTGTGGTGCTTGCCCTGATCCTCTTGGGACACACCACCCTCCATCGAGCGGGCGGAGGTCTGCTTTTGGGAGGCTATCAGGAGATGTTCTTCGGAGGACTTCTGATCCTTTCCATGTGCGTGGGGTGCTTTGTTTGCCACGATATCCGCTTTTTGATCCTCCCCTTTATGACCTTTATCTTTCAGGTGACGGTCGAGCATTCGCCGCACGTCCCCTCATATAGCCATTTCTACGCCGAGCCCTTGCCGCTGACCTTGATCATCCTCTATGCGGTGTCGCTGATCGCGTCGGTGATCGTCTTTTGCATTCGCAACCGAAGGAGCGCCAACCGCTTCTCGCCGCGCGCGCTCGGCTTTTTGGGAATGGCGGTCTTTTGCGGCGTTCTCCTTCTCAACGGGATCGGAAGCGACGAGTACACCATATCGAATCTCCTCTATTCCTTGTCCTTCCTCTTTTCCATGCTGGTGATCTATCTGCTCTTTGCATTTCACGTGCGGTTTGACGAGAGTGTCTTTTCCTATTTTATGTTTTGTCTTGCGCTCACGGGGCTCCTCATTTCGGCGGAGCTGATCCTTTCCTATCTCACGGGCGGCGTGATCTTTTCAAACGGAAGCGTCGTCAAGGAGAGCGTGGTGAGCGGATGGGGAATTTGGACCTCGATCGGCGGCATGCTGGTCTTCCTCATGCCTGCATGCTTCTATCACGCCTATGACGAAAAGCGCGGATGGATCTTCTATCTGCTGGGACTTTTGGAGTTTTTCTGCATCTTCCTTTCCCAAAGCCGAGGGGCATTGCTGTTTGGAAGCGGCATTCTCTTGGTTTGCCTTGTCACACTTTGCGTCAAGGGAAAGAACCGACGCCTCAACCGTATCCTCACGGGCTCGTTGGTCGCGGTTGGTGTTGTCGGTGTGGCGGTGCTTTTGCCGAAGCTCATGAGCCTATTGCAGAACTATCTGACCTACGGCTTTGACGACAACGGTCGCTATGAGATCTGGCGAGCAGGCTGGCAAAACTTCATCGATCATCCCATTCTGGGAGCGGGATTCTATAATTCCTTCCACTACGATGGCTGGGAGAAGGGCGTTTATCCCTATCTCTACCACAACACGCTCCTGCAAATGCTGGCATCGGGCGGCGTGATCCTGCTCGGCGCGTATCTCTACCACAGAGTCACCACCGTTCTGTTGGTGGTCAAAAAGCCCACCGCGAAAAAGACCTTTTTGGGCTTTTGCATTCTGGGAATGATGTCCTTCTGCCTGTTGGACGTTATCTTTTTCAATACCTATCCCACGATCATCTATTCCTTGATGCTTCTGTTTATGGATCGTGAGACCGAACAAATGACCGAATCAAAGGAGGTGACCGCGCATGAAGATGCGGCTTAACATCCTGTCCAACCTCTTTCGCAGAGAGGTCCTCATCACCTGCCTGTTGCTTGGCGGCATCTTTTTCGTGATCCCGTCGATCATTCTGCTGGTCAACCAAGCGCATCCCGTGTTCTATCTGCTCCTTCTGTTGTTGAATCTGCTGTGCTTGATCGGTTACCTGTGCAGCTTTGCGCTCTCGGCGGAATTCGACGAGGGGACGGTCATCTTCACCGAATACCATGAGACCGCCAAGGGAGACCGAAAGCGCATCCATTTCACGGTCACCGACGTGCGTGACATGGAGTTTATTCAAAACAAGCTCGAACGAAGATTGAACATCGGCAGGATCCTCTTTCGGGGGAATGCCGAGATGGATCCCGTCTATCCCTTAAAAGAGAGCCAGAGCACCATCTTCCTGTTGTGCGGCATTCCGCATTTCGCGGAATTTCAAGCCAAGATGGAGCAGGGGGACCAATCATGAGAAAAGCAATAAAAAGGACGGCATACTATGCATTGCCTTTTATCGTGGTGCCGTTGCTCATGCTGTTTTGTGAGGTGCTTGATAACACAGAGCTGCTGACAATGAGTCCCTACATAATGGGAGCCTCTTTGGTGCTTGCCTCCGCCGCCTTCGGGTTTCTTTCGCCTTCCGATCGGATCGTCGATTGCTTGATCTCCCTCATCATGCCGCTCTCCCTGTTTTGTTTTATGTTTGTGGCGGGATTCTTCAGCAAAAGCGATTTGGAAACTCGATTCCATCTATCGGAAGCCGTTGACGTCGCGCTTCAACCGATCGCTTTGCTTTTGTACGTCGCGATGGCAATGATAACGCTTGTGGCTTCTCTTAAACTTATCAGAAGACGAAAAAAGCATGCTGTAAGCTGATTTAGATTTATGGAAAACGAAAGCCCCGACAGAAAATCTGTCGGGGCTTTATCCTTTTTATAAAAAACCGCCCATTGCGTGCTTTTTATGCGTAATCTTGGATCAGCGCCATCAGCTCGCTCCAAGAGGTCACCGAAATGCCTTCCTGCAAGGACAGACGATCCGCCTTGGGAAGGGTGCTGACGTCCACGTCCAGAATACGGATCAGAACGCCATCCACCGTGTAAACGCCGATCTTGCCGCCGCTCTCGCGTAGGCAAAAGGCCTCGGGAAGCGTCACGCCCACCGGTTGATCCTCCGTCTCCAAGAGCTTTCGGCGCGCGTCCAGCTCTGCCACCAGCTCGGCGGCATCCTCACGGATGGCTTCGGTCTCGCGTACCGCCTTTTGCAGAGCGGCAAGAGAGCCGATCGCCAGTATAAGGCATACCGCCAACAGGCAAAGACACACCAAAAGGGCTGCCCGTGTCATTGTCATCCTTTTTCTCCCTTCACATTTTTTTGAAAAGTCGGTAATCCTATCATCTCCCTTTTTTTCGTGATATATGCGCGTCTGCTCGGAAATACTATCGTCGAAAAGCAAAATTCATGGGAAAGGAGAAGCGAACGATATGAAAGCAGGCAAGCAAAAAGGGAAACCGAAGGGAAGGCTCGGTCGCGTTTTGACAACGGTTTTCTGCGTTGGAATGCTTTTGATCACGATTGTCGCGCTTGGAATCGGTCTGTATGTGCGAGGTCGGTTTGAAGCAGAGGTTCCCATGGAGCTCTTTCGACCGAACGTGGTCAACACCCCTCCCAAGCTGTATTCCTATCGCTTCACCGATCGCGTCAATCGCATCGGAGAGGCGGTCGAGGTGGAAAGCGGAGCCTTTCGTCAACCCAAGCTCCCCTATGTTTCCTACGAGGACGTCCCCGAAGACCTCGTGAATGCCTTTGTTTCGATCGAGGATAAACGCTTCTTTCGGCACCGAGGTGTGGATTGGTACCGTACCGCGGCCGCCACGGTGTCCTATGCGTTGGGCTTTTCAAATCGCTTTGGCGCATCCACCATCACCCAACAGACCGTGAAAAACGTGACGGGCAACGATCAGGTCACGCTTGCCCGTAAGCTACAGGAGATCCTGTACGCCAGAGATCTGGAACGGATGCTCTCCAAGGAGGAGATCATGGAGCTGTATCTGAACGTGATCTCGTTTTCGGATGGATGCATCGGCATTGGCGCGGCGGCGGAGCATTACTATTCGGCAGAGCCGCGTGATCTGACGCTTTCGCAATGCGCCACCATCGCCGCCATCACGAACAACCCTTCCTATTATAATCCCATCAAGAATTCCGAGCATAACCAAAAAAGGAGAGATCTCATCCTTGGGGAGATGCTCAGGCAGGGATATATCACGCAACAGGACTACGAACAGGCGGTGAATAGCCCCATTTCGCTTTCTGTGAGCGAGAGCGAAGGGGTGGATGAGGTGCGGTCTTGGTACACCGATATGGTGATCGAGGACGTGATCCGTGACCTGTGTAAGACCTATGGCATGAGCCGAAGTGCGGCCTCGATGCGCGTTCACAACGCGGGACTTCGGATCGACGTTGCCATGGATCCCGAGATGCAAAAAACGGTGGAATCGCTCTATCGGAGCGTGATCCGTACCCCGCAGAACCAAAACGGCGAGTCGGCGCAATCCGCCTTGATCGTATTGGATCCGCAAACGGGGGATGTGTTGGCCGTAGCGGGAGCGGTTGGGGAGAAAAAGGCGAACCGCTTGCAAAATTTCGCCACCCAAGCCCTGCGCTCACCCGGGTCGGCCATCAAGCCGATCACGGTTTATGGGCAAGCCTTGGAGAAGGGAATTATCAACTGGGCGAGCGTGTATGATGACGTGCCGATCGACTTTCAAACGGCGGGCAAGGATCGACCGTGGCCCGCAAACGCGAGCGGCGTGTACCGTGGTCTGACCGGCATTTCCTACGCCGTCGCCCACTCCACCAACACCGTAGCGATTCGGGTGTTGCAGGAGCTTGGACTACGCGAGTCCTTTCAAACGGCAAAGGAAAAATACCATTTGGAGCATTTGGTGGACGATGGCGGCGTGAGTGATTGCGACCTCGCCGCCTTAGGGCTGGGACAGCTCAACTATGGGCTGACCTTACGCGAACTGACCTCTGCCTATACCGTTTTTGCCGACGGGGGACGCTACCACGGGTGGCATTCCTACTACCGTGTGGTGGACGCAAACGGTGAGATCCTGCTCGCCTCGCCCGACACCTCCGAGGAGGTGATGTCGTCGGGGAACGCGGCCATCATGACCAAGCTCCTCCAAGGTGTGGTCAAGGAGGGGACATCCTCTGCCATCACCCTGCAACGGGCGGTGGAGTGCGCGGGTAAGACGGGAACGACGCAAAACGACGGAGACCGTTGGTTTGTTGGCTACACGCCGGATCTGATCTGCGGCGTGTGGTGCGGCTTTGAATATCCCGAGCCGATCCCGGGAGCGAATGTTTGCACGGGGATCTGGAACACCGTTATGGGGCAGATCTGGAAGCGGAGCGCAGGGAATACGCGCTTTGCGATCCCGTCGGACGTTGTCCAGCGCTCCTTTTGTCGGGATTCGGGATGCCGTATGGACGAGGCCTGCCTGTTTGATCCGAGAGGCGACCGCACGCAAACAGGCTGGTTTGTAAAGGGGAATGAGCCGAGAGGCGTGTGTACCTGTCACGTGCTCTGCTATGAGGACAAGGACACGCACGGATTGTCCTGTGGCTTTTGTCCCGAGGAAAGCCTGTCGCGCGTCAGCCTTCTTCGCGTGGAACGGCAGTTTCCGAGGCAGATCCTCGTCTTGGACGCGCAATACGTGTGGCGCGGCGATCCTCTTATGATGCCGCCCAACCCCAACGGCGAAGAGGCCTACTTTGAGGGGACGATACCAAAGCCGTGTGGGAGAAGCCACACCAATGAGCCGCGTAACCGCTCCTGTCCCATCCACCAAGCAGAGACGGCGGATGAGGAACACAGCGAGCCGCCGAACGAAACGGACGCCCCTTTTTAAGCGAGAAAAGCCGCTCCTCCTTTTTCGGGGGAGCGGTGATTTTTTTGATGCAACACCGTATAGACATCCTTTTTTGGAGAGAAATAAAAAATCTTTTTGGTTTTCTCTTTACAAACCGATCCAAAAGGAGTATAATAAGATGATGTAATCAAACAAAGAGAAAGGAGAAGCCTATGAAGACCCGTGAATCTGAGGAAATGTATTTGGAGACTATCTATCTGTTAGTCAATCGAAACGGCTCCACCCGATCGGTCAACGTGGCGGAGGAGATGGGATATTCGCGTCCCAGCGTTTCCAGAGCCGTGAGCCTGTTGAACGGACGAGGCTACATTCGTGTGGACGAAAATGGGCTGATCACTCTCACCGAGGCAGGGGAAGCGCGCGCGCAGAGCATCTATGAGCGTCACCGCGTGATCACCGAGATCCTCATGAAGATCGGAGCCGATTCGGATATGGCAGAGGAAAACGCCTGCCGCATCGAGCACGTCATCACTCCCGAATTGTTCGAGGTCTTGAAGCGATATTCGGAAAAGTGAATAATATTCACTATTTTATGCAATCAATCCCCCGAAAAAGACATGAAAAACGTCTGCAAGCGTGTGACTTTGATGGGAAAATAATCAAAAAAAGACACTGAAAAGACGTGGGTTTGATGGAAAATGTCGAAAGTGAAAAAAGATTGGGAAACATCTTGACAAATTCCTCGCTTTCGGGTATAATGATTGCATGATTATTCATTTATTTTTGTATTTTATACATGGAGGCATATCATGAACAAGGATCAAATCAAAAAGGTTGTACTGGCTTACTCGGGCGGATTGGATACGTCCATCATCATCCCGTGGCTCAAAGAGAACTACAACAACTGCGAGGTCATCGCGGTTTCGGGAAACGTAGGTCAGGCAGATGAGCTTGAGGGCTTGGAGGAGAAGGCCATCAAGACCGGAGCGTCCAAGCTGTATGTGCTGGATCTGACCGATGAGTATGTGGATGAGTACATCATTCCCACCATGAAGGCAGGCGCGATCTACGAGGAGTATATGCTGGGTACGGCGTTTGCCCGTCCGCCCATCGCGAAGCGCATCGCGGAGATCGCGCTTGCCGAGGGCGCGGATGCCATCTGCCACGGCTGCACCGGTAAGGGCAACGATCAGGTGCGTTTCGAGCT
>JAZSKO010000216.1:0-10852 GCA_045534875.1 Eubacteriales bacterium
GTTGTCAAAGGTGACCGACACCTCGGCATAGCCCATGGGACGGCGACTGTCGGCTCCGCCGAAGATCACGTCCTCCATCTTGCTTCCGCGCAGGGTCTTGGACGAGATCTCACCCAGAACCCACCGCATGGCATCGGCTATGTTCGATTTTCCCGATCCGTTGGGACCCACGATGACCGTAACGCCACGCGCCACGCCCTCGTCGGCCACGCTCACCTCGACACCGCTGTCAAACAACAGACGGGTCTTGTCCGGAAAGGACTTAAAGCCCTGCATGTCCAGTGATTTCAGATACACGGTTGATGTTCTCCTTCGTTTGGTTTCTTCTCAAACGGAACAGCCGTGATGCCTCTTGCATCCTCTGTTCCTCTTACTTTTCTTACGTTGGTTTTGTATTCGTCATAGAGACGGATCAGATTCCGTCGGTTCTGCCCCACGACCTTGGAGACCTGCTCCTTGGGCAGGATCAATTCCACGTCTCTGCCCAATAGGCCTTGCTTTGAGAGGCTTTCGACCAATCGGCTGTAATAGATCTCGTTCCAAACCAGCTCTCCCAGAGCCGGATGATTAGCTCCCCCAAGTACATGGTCAGGTGACACCAAGGCTTCGCTCGCGCACAGACCGATCCGCAAGCAGGTCACCCCTGCATCAAGGAAGATCTGCAACACATCGGCAGAGCGCGCGACCGCCTCCTCCGTGGAAATGGGTTGATAGTCACCTCGCCTTGTCATCTCGGCCAAGGGCGTCTCCCGAAAGACCACGGTCGGATAGATGCGACAGGCCTCCGCTCCCATTCGGCAGATCTCTCTTGCCGTTGCGCGTTCGCTCTCAGGAGTGGATCTCGGCAGACCGATCATCATTTGCCCCACCAAGGAAAAGCCCGCCTCTCGCACGGCGCGGCAGGCCTCTCTTGCCTCCTTTGCGGTGTGTCCGCGTCCCGAGGCGACGAGAACCTCGTCGTCCATGCTTTGCAGTCCAAGCTCCACGGTGTCAACTCCGTACCGTTTCAGTAGTGAAAGGCGTTCTCCATCGATCCTATCGGGTCTTGTGGAGACACGGATCGAATGCACGCGCCCTGACCGACGATACCCGTCGGCGATCTGCAAAAGCCGCTCCATCCGTCCGATCTCAATCCCCGTAAACGAGCCGCCGAAATAGGCAAGCTCGACCTCGGCATCCTGCGGTAGCGTTTTCAGGCTT
Organism: Eubacteriales bacterium; assembly: GCA_045534875.1. Taxonomy (GTDB): domain Bacteria; phylum Bacillota; class Clostridia; order Oscillospirales; family CAG-272; genus UMGS1865. The sequence goes on from JAZSKO010000216.1 coordinate 1,201, forward strand.
TCCTCGATCTGTCGGGGGATGTCCTCCTCGCAAAAATCGGCTTGTCCCGAGATCGTGCGTTGGTTGCAGAACACGCATTGATGCGGACACCCAACGTGTGGGATGAAAATGGGAATGTTACAATGCGTCATGTCAGCGGATCACGCCAAAGAGACGCAGAGCATCGGCCGCCGCCTGTTGCTCGGCAAGCCGCTTCGTTCGTCCCTCTCCCACGCCGATACGGTTGGAATCGAGATATACCTCGACGCGGAACACCTTTTCGTGATCCGGCCCGCTCTCTCCCACCATACGGTATTCGGGACGGCAGGCTCCGTCCTTTTGCAGAAAGACCTGCAAGAGGGATTTGGAATCGGTATCCTCCTTTGCCAAGGCCTCCAAGCGCTGTGACAGGAAGGGGGCAAGAAAGGCGTTCACTGTTTGCAGGCCATTCTCTCCCGCGTCCAGATAGATGGCCGCCAAGAGGGCTTCAAAGGCATCTGCCAAGATAGCCGGCTTCTGCGCGCCTCCACCCGCAAGCTCCCCCTTTCCGAGAAGCAGATAATCCCCAAGTCCCAGTGTCATGGCGAAGGAAGCAAGCGCACCCTCGCAAACCAGATCGGCTCGCTTTTTGGTGAGTTCTCCCTCGGTGACGGTGGGAAACCGATCAAACAAATATTGTGACGACGAAAGCGAAAGCACCGCGTCTCCCAGAAATTCCAAGCGCTCGTTGCTTTGGAGATGATGGTGTCGCTCTCCCGTCTCGTTGGCGTAAGAGGAATGGGTGATCGCTTTTTTCAGATTTTCCTCACAGCGGAAGCGATATCCGATCCGCTCCTGTAATTCCTCCGTGCTACGGGGCATGGGCGCTCCTTTCCGCAAGACTGTGTCTCTTGCTTTTCGTTTTATAACAAGGTTACGTGGTAGGCGTTTCCTCCTTGGCGGCGGCCGCCGCGTGCGCCCGCTCCTGCTCGGCCTTCTTTTGCTCACGGAAGCGCGCCGCGCATTCTGCCAGAGCGAAGATGGCCTCGGAATCCACGAAATTGATGGCCTGTCGGATCGCGTTCTTGAAGGCCTTGGCATCCGACGAGCCGTGCGCCTTGATCACCGGCTTGGAAATCCCGAGGATCGGCGCGCCTCCATGCTCGGAGGGGTCCAGATCCTTCTTCATGCCCGTGATCTGCTTTTTCATGCTCAAAGCCGCCAGCTTGGTTGCCGGCGTGCTGTAAAAGAGGGCCTTCATCTTTTTCAGCATCAGCTTGCCAATGCCCTCCACACCTTTGAGAAAGATATTTCCCGTAAAGCCGTCGGCCACCAGCACGTCGCAGGTGTCGAAGGGTGCGGTGCTTCCCTCGACGTTTCCGACGAAGCGGATGTTGGGATTGACGCGCAGGCGTTGATAGGCCGCCCGTTGCAGCTCCGTCCCCTTATGCTCCTCGGCTCCGTTGTTGAGCAGACCCACACGCGGTGAATCAATGCCGTACATCTTGTGCATATAGGCCGATCCCATCACGGCAAACTGCTCCAGATTCTCCTCGGTGACGGTGACGTTTGCGCCTGTATCGAGAAGCAAAACAGGCGTTTGGAACGGAAGCACCGAACCGATGCCCGCTCTCTGCACGCCCTTGATCTTTCGCACGATCAGGGTAGCGCCCGTAAAGAGCGCGCCCGTATTTCCCGTGCTGACAAAGGCATCGCCCGCCCCCTCGGCCAAGAGCCGCAGCCCCACGGCCATGGAGGAATCGTTTTTACTGCGCACCACGCAAAGAGGATCGTCCTCCATGGTGATCACAGTCTCGGTATGAACAATATCGAACCGTCGGATGTCGAGGTCATTCTCTCGCGCCACGCGCTCGATTTCCCCTCGGTCTCCGACCAAAATATACGTAGCGTTGAATTCCTGCGCCGCTTGGCAGACACCCTTTACGGTCTCCTCCGGCGCGTGGTCTCCGCCCATTACGTCCACAATAATCTTCATATCGCGTTCTATCTCTCGACCGCCGATCGACGGTCATTCCTTTTCTGTATTAGGAAAGCGGCTCCTCCGACCGTGGAAACAGCGCATCCAGCCGCTCCAACGCTCGCTCCGCCAGCTTTTCATACTTGGCAACCTTTCCGCCCTTCACCTTATAGCCAAGGGGCGGCAGGATCCCGAAATTGGCATTCATGGGGAGAAAATCTCCCAAGCCCCCGCGACTGACGTATGCCGCCATCGCACCCAGCATGGTCTCCTCCGGAAAAACGACAGGTGTCTCTTCCTTGAAAAGCCTTGCCGCGTTGATCCCCGCGACGAATCCGCTTCCCGCCGACTCCACATACCCCTCGACTCCCGTCATTTGTCCCGCGAAGAAGACATGGGGACGTGAGAGCATGGCGTAGGTTTGTGTCAACAGCCCCGGGGATTGCAGATAGGTATTGCGGTGCATGATGCCGTACCGCAAAAACTCGGCGTTTTCAAGTCCCGGGATCATGCGAAAGACGCGTCTCTGCTCGCCAAAGGTGAGGTGCGTTTGGAAGCCGACCAGATTGAACATCGTTCCCTCCGCGTTCTCCTTCCGAAGCTGAACGACGGCGTAGGCCTCCTCCCCTGTTCGGGGATCGACCAGACCGACCGGCTTGAGAGGCCCGTAGCGGAGCGTATCGTAGCCCCTTCTTGCCATGACCTCCACCGGCATACAGCCCTCGAACACACGCAGATCCTTCTGGCTCTCGCGGTCAAACTCCTTCAATTCTGCCTCCTCTGCCCCGATCAGGGCTTGATAGAAGGCATCGTACTGCTCCTTCGTCATGGGGCAGTTGAGATAATCGGCGTCTCCCTTGTCGTAACGGGAGGCAAAGTACGCAACCTGCATATCCACCGTCGAAAAATCCACGATGGGAGCGGCCGCGTCAAAGAAATGCAGGCTTCCGCATCCAAGCTCTCCCTCGATGAAGGCCGACATGGGAGCAGAGGTCAAGGGACCTGTCGCGATCACGGTGATCGCGTCTTCCTCGATCCCGGACGCCTCCTGCTCGACCACCTCGATCAGGGGATGGTTGCGGATCCGCTCGGTGATATATTTGGAAAACAGGGTGCGGTCCACCGCCAATGCCGAGCCTGCCGGAACACGGGTGGCATCCGCCGCCGCCAAGATCAAGGATTTGCCTCGTCTCAGCTCCTCCTTCAAAAGTCCAACGGCGTTCGTGACCCGATCCGAGCGCAACGAGTTGGAGCAGACCAGCTCGGCGAAATCGGTGCTGTGGTGCGCGGGAGTCATTTTTTGAGGCTTCATCTCCCAAAGACGCACCGGCACGCCTCTCTCGGCGATCTGCCATGCCGCTTCACATCCGGCAAGACCCGCGCCGTAAACGTTGATTGCTTCCTTCATGCGGATCTATCCTTAGTTCTCGGTCGTCTCGGGCTTGCTTTCCGTGATCTCACAGGAATAGCCGCACTCGGTATCGTGACAGATCGAAAGGTTCTTTCCCTTCTTGCGGAACAGCATCTTTCCGCAACGGGGACAGGTCTCGCGCGTGGGCATATCCCAAGAGGAAAAATCGCACTCCGGATATTTCTCACAGCTATAAAAGACGGTGTGGCTTCTGCCAAACTTGGTGACCACCTTTGCTCCGCACTTGGGACACGGAATGCCCGTATCGCGCATTCTTGCCTTTGTAAACTTACACTCAGGATAGCGACTGCACGCATAGAAGCTGCCGAATTTTCCCGAACGCAGGATCATATCGGCTCCGCATTTCTCGCATTTCATATCGACAGGCGTTGGCGCGCGACGAGACTTTTCTTCTTCCTCCTCGGCCTCGGCCTCCTCGGGCTTTGCGTTGAGGGGCTTTGTGTTGCGGCAGTTGGGATAGTTGGGGCAAGCGGCAAACTTACCGAAGCGTCCGTTGCGAACCACCATGCGGCTTCCGCACTTCTCGCAGATGATGTCGGTCTCCTCGGGCGGCACCTCGATGCTGTTCTGCCCGATGGTCTTTTCTGCCGCTTCAAGCTGACCCGAAAAGTCTGCCCAAAAGCTATTCAACACGTCCAGCATCGTGGCGTTTCCGCTCTCGATTCCATCGAGACTGTTCTCCATCTCCGCCGTAAAGCCATAGTCCACGATCGAGGAGAAATGCTCCTTCATCAGCTTCGTGGTGACCTCGCCCAAGGGGGTGGGAACAAAGGCCTTGCCCTCGCGCTTGACGTAGTTTCTTGCCAAGATCGTGGTGATAATGGTGGCATAGGTGCTGGGACGTCCCAAGCCCTGCTCCTCCAGCATCTTGATGAGCGACGCGTCGTTATAGCGCACGGGCGGCTCGGTGAAATGGCGGGTGGGGATGGCATCGTCTGCGAGGAGCGCCTCGCCCTCCTTCAACTCGGGCAGGCGGATGTTCTTCACCTCTCCCGGGTTATCTGCCGTGGTCTGCGCCTCCTCCTCGGCCTCCTCATACACGGCCATGTAGCCCTGGAAGGCGACCGAATAGCCGCTGGTACGGAACAGGTAATTTGCGCAGGAGAAATCCACCGACACGGTATCGAGGATCGCCGACTCCATCTGGCTGGCAATGAAGCGCTCCCAGATGAGCTTGTAGAGCTTGAACTGCTCGCTCGTGAGCATCTTACGGATCTTTTGCGGCTCGAGATCCACGCGGGCGGGACGGATCGCCTCGTGCGCGTCCTGTGCGTCGCTCTTGCTCTTATAGACACGGGGCGTTTCGGGATAGTACTTCTCCCCGTACTTTTCAAAAATAAAGGACTTTGCGGCCTCCTGCGCCTCCGTGGAGATACGCAACGAGTCGGTACGCATATAGGTGATCAGACCCTGCGTTCCGCCGAACTCACTTCCCAGATTCACTCCCTCGTAAAGCTCCTGCGCCACCTTCATGATGCGCTGAGACTGGAAGCCCAGCTTACGGGATGCCTCCTGTTGGAGGGTGGAGGTGGTAAAGGGAGGCGCCGGAAGCTTGTGTCTGGCGGCTCTCTTGATGGAAGCCACGCGGTAATCTTTCCCGTTGACCGCGTTGACCACGCGCATGGCCTCTTCCTCGTTGTTGAGCTTGAGCTTTCCGTCGGCTGTTCCCCAGAAATGAACCGGGATCGGACGTCCGCCTGCTCCGTGAAGCATGGTCTCGATCGTCCAATACTCCACCGGCACGAACGCGCGGATCTCCTCCTCACGCTCGACGATGATGCGAGCCGCCACCGATTGCACGCGTCCCGCACTGAGTCCGCTCTTGACGTTTTTCCAAAGCAGAGGGCTGATCTTGTATCCCACGATACGGTCCATGATGCGGCGCGTCTGCTGAGAGTTGACCAGATTCATGTCGATCTGTCTGGGCGATTTGATCGCCGCCTTCACTGCGGTCTTGGTGACCTCATTGAAGCAAATGCGAAGCGTCTTCTCGACGGGAATTCCGAGCGTTGCCGCCAAGTGCCATGCGATCGCCTCTCCCTCGCGGTCAGGGTCGGTCGCGAGATAGATCTTATTCGCCGCGCGCGCTTCCTTTCGGATCTCCTTGATCAGATCACCCTTGCCTCGGATGCTGATATAGTGCGCGTCAAAATCGTGCTCGATATCCACGCCGAGAGAGCTTTTCGGAAGGTCTCTGACGTGACCGATAGATGCGATCACCTTATAGTTGCTTCCCAAGTATCCCTTTACGGTCAACGCCTTGGAGGGAGACTCCATGATAACCAGATTATGTGCCATTTGAGAATCCTTTCTGTATTTGAAAACGATTGCTAATTCTTCGTTGTTTTGATTATTGCTTTGCGTAAAGCGAGCCCGGCAGCTTTTGGAGAAGCCCTGCCAGCTCCAGCATGGTCAACGCCGTGAGCAGCTCGGACTGTGCGTACCCCAATCCCGTCAGGGAATCCAAGGAAACAGCTCGATCGTCCGGAATGGCTTGCAGGACCGCCAGCTCCACGGGACTAAGACCCATGAGAACGGCATCCGGCGTTTTCGTTGTCGGCTTTGGCGTCGGTGTCCCCTGCTGTTCCCTTACCGTCTCACGCGCTTGCGCGGGCTTCGGCTCGGGCTTTTTCGGGGATGGCTTGGCGCGCACTTGCCTTGTTTGAGCGGGTGACGACACGGTCGTCGCCTGCTTGCTCGATTGCTTGATGACCCCGATATCAACAAGGTACGGGATATCGACTTGAAGATTTTGCAGAGCCTTCCGCCTCTCGGGCAGGATCTCGGCCTCTGCAAAGAGGTAACGGTAGCGATGCAGGATATCTCCTGCGTCGGCGGCAAAGGTCGCACCGTCGCGGAGCAAGCCGTTCGCTCCATCCTCGTGCGTTCCCTTGGTGTTGGAGGGGATGGCAAAGACGTCTCGGCTTTGCACGATAGCTTCTCTCGCCGTGATCAGCGAGCCGCTTCCGACTCCCGCCTCAACCACGACCACGCCCTGCGACAGACCGCTGATGATACGGTTTCTCGTTGGGAAATGGTAGGAGACAGGTCTTGTTCCGGGAGGATATTCCGAAAGCAGAAGTCCCTTTTGCGCGATGGTGTTCATGAGCTTTCCGTGATGCGGCGGATAGACCACATCCAAGCCACAACCCAAGACCGCCACGGTATCGCCGCCCGCCTGCATCGCCGCGGCCGCGCAGACACCGTCGATCCCTTCTGCCATGCCCGAAACCACAACGGCATTTGCCGTTGCCAGCTCAAAGGCTATTTTGTACGCCGTCTCCATCCCGTATTCGCTCATCTTACGCATCCCCACCATACCAAGGCAGAGTCGCTTATCAAAGCGCGGGATCGTTCCTGCGTAGTAGAGCAGGATCGGGGGACGCTTGATCTCTCGCAAAAGCTGCGGATAGAGCTCGGAGGAATACGGCATCAGCCCGACACCCAGTCGTTGGCAATTCTCCAAGATAGCGGCGGCCTTCTCCAAGCTCTTGTCGCTCAGAGCCGCAACCGTTCGCTTGGAAAGTCCCTTGACGCGTTCCAGCTCCTCGGCCTCGGCCAAGAAGATCTCGTTCGGCGTTTCGTATAGTCGAATGAGCTTGATAAAATCGCCGTTCGCCGCGCCCAAGGCCTCGGCCAGCCAAACCCAAAACAGCTGATCGGTCTGCTTCATCCCGCATTCTCCCTTCCTCGTTTTTTGAAATCAAGCCTTTATCGGAAAAGCTCCCACATCAAAAGCGATGCCGCCACCGCCGCGTTCAGCGACTCGACGCCCTCGCGCATGGGGATATACACGCTTCGGTCACAGGCATGGATGACCTCCTCGGTCAGCCCGTGTCCCTCATTTCCGATCACGGCGCAATCTCCCTTTTGTGTTGGGAAATCGCCCAGGCGGTAGGCATCCCGATCGAGAGCCGCCGCAAACACGCGGTGTCCCTCGGCGCGCAAGGCGCCGATCGCCGCTTTCAGATCTCCCACTCGGTCGATCCTCTGTCGGAACAGGGTTCCCATCGAGCCTCGGACCGTTTTGGGGTGATAGATATCGGCGCAATCCTCGCTCAAAATCAGGCGATCCACGCCGAGCGCGGCCGCCGACCGAACGATCGCGCCCACATTTGAGGGGTCGCGAACCGATTCCAAAAGCAAAACCGACTCGTTTTCCTTCTCCGAAAAATGACCGCTATTATATATTGTAACGATTTTTTGCAATTTGTCAATATATTTTGCAACACATATTACGCCTTCCGGCGATTTTTCTTCGGATATTTTATCAAAAACGCCGTCCGAAAGGATCAAAAGGCGCGCACTTGACGCATTCCACGCCGCTCGATAGCGCGCCGTCATGTCGGCTTGGATCGCGCCGGCGCTCGATTCTCTGAGCAAAACATGCGTGAGCTCCACGCCGCTTTTCAGCGCCTCCTCCATGAGCTTGACACCGTCGAATCGAAAGCATCTTGCGGCTTCTCTCGCCCGTCTTTCGGTCAGCTTTCCAACCTCCACCACGGTGCGATTTTGTCTCGATTGGATGATCTCCTCGCCCATTTTCATGCTTTTTCCCTCCTTTTCACGGCTCCTTCGCCTGTTTTTCAGGGGTATCCGTTTGTCTCTATCAATGACAAAAACCCGATGATTTCATCGGGTTTTTGATTGTTTGCCTCAAAGAGCGGCCTTAGCCTGCGCTGCGAGAGCAGCGAATGCTTCCTTATCGGAAACGGCGATCTCTGCGAGCATCTTGCGGTTGAGGTTGATGCCTGCCTTCTTGAGACCGTGCATCAGGGTGGAATAGTTCATTCCGTTTGCCTTTGCCTGCGCGCTGATTCTGGTGATCCAGAGAGAACGGAAGTCTCTCTTCTTCATCTTTCTGCCTGCAAATGCGTAGTTACCGCTCTTCATGACGGCTTGCTTTGCCATCTTAAAGTGCTTCGACTTTGCTCCCCAGTAGCCCTTAGCGGCCTTCAATGTAGCCTTTCTTCTCTTGCGGGTCATAACCGCGCCCTTAATTCTTGCCATTTTCTATATCCTCCGTTTCCTCTTATTTCACCAATGCCTTGATGTTCTCAGCGATCTTGCCCTGCACCATTGCGCTGGAACGCAGATGTCTGAGTCTCTTTGCGCTCTTGTTACCCGTGTTGTGACGGTGAGATGCGCGGAACATTTTGACCTTGCCGTTTGCGGTAACGGTGAATCTCTTGGCCGACGCCTTATGTGTCTTGATCTTTCCCATTTTGAAAACTCCTTTTCTCTTTTTCTTCCCGACTCAGCGGGAAGGCTTTATCATGCAATTCCTTCCTTTTGAGAAGGCACAGAATGAACTGTTTTACGTTGACTTATTTCGCTTTGATCGGCGAAATAACCATACTCATAAACCGACCGTCCAGAACCGGCTTCTTTTCCACCGTTCCAAGCTCCGAGCAAGCCGCCTCGAACTTTTCCAGCACCTCACGGCCGATGTTCGTGTGGCTCATCTCACGTCCCTTGAAGCGCATCACGACGCGAACCTTGTTGCCCTCGGACAGAAAACGCTGTGCGTGTCTCGCCTTGGTCTCAAAATCGTGCGTGTCGATGCGGCAGGAAAGCTGGATCTCCTTGAGCTCCACCGTTTGCTGCTTCTTTCTGGCTTCCTTCTCGCGCTTATCGCGCTCGAAGCAATACTTACCGTAATCCATGATCTTGCACACGGGCGGGGTCGCCTGCGCCGACATCATGACCAGATCCATTCCACGGTCATATGCCTGCTCCAAGGCTCTCTCCGAGCTCATAATACCAAGGGCCTCTCCCTCGGGACCGATGAGACGGACCTCCTTTGCGGTAATATCCTCGTTGAGTAGGGTCTCTTTCTCCTTCGCGCTAATAGTTCAACACCTCCAAGCAAAAAAAATCGCCGTACAAAGACACAGTCTCCGCACGACACGATCCTCTGCTTTCGGCAAAGGTGGCATCTATTGACCCGGGACACCGCTGTGCCAAGGTGAGAGCGGAGCGCTCTGCTTTGTTTTTACTCGGATATTGTACCACAATCCGATCGGTTTGTCAAGGGCTTTTTCAAAAAAAGTTTTTCTCTTTTTTTCGTCTTGTTACTACGACATCTTGTCTATCGTAAAAAGCAACAAAAAAGCAAATCAAAATGCCCATAAAATTCTACTACGTATGCTTTTTCACAAAAATTTTTGCCGATTTTCGTCACTATTGAATATTTACAAATCGACCAAAATGTGGTATAATAGGTATGCTGTCGAAGTCGGATCGTAGCCATGTCGTTCTGTGAGACAAGGAGTTGTCAGGAG